>NZ_JBHWIE010000266.1:0-9685 GCF_042732085.1 Actinosynnema sp. NPDC059797 | reverse complement strand
GCCCCTTGATCAGCTCACCCTGCGGCGTGTCGCCGTCCAGTGACCAGATCATCGCGCCGCCGAGCTTGCGGTCGCGGATGAACTTCCCCTTGCGCTCCAGCTCGATCGGGTCGTCGTAGGTCCAGAACGTGGTGCCGTCGAACAGCCAGGCGTGGCCTGCCTTCTCGTCCCGGTAGAGCTTGTACTTCCCGTCCGCCAGCAGGCCCTTGAGCACGCGGTAGTCGTCGAAGCCCGCTTCGTGGGTGGCCGGGGCGGGTCCGGTGGACTGCTGGAACAGGCCGTTGTTCTGGTTGGTCACGCCGGTCCAGCCGCGACCGTAGTACGGCACGCCGAGCGTGATCTTGTGGCGTGGCGCCCCGCGCTCGATGTGCGCGTCGACGACGATCTCGCCGCTGTCCGGGGGCGTGGTCGGGTCGCCCTCGGGCACGCGGAGGGCCGACTGCTGGTTGGTGATCCTCTCCCAGGTGCCGTGGTAGTCGTAGCCCTGCACGGTGGCGAAGGTCAGCAGCTTGTAGACCGCGTCGAGTTCGTACCCGCGGTCCAGCGCCTGCCGGTTGGCGGGCAGGAACGCGGTGAGGTCGTAGGACTTCCGGTCCTTCAAGCCCTGCACGAACAGCTGCTTGCGGTACTCGACCAGCAGCTTCGTGAAGTTCTGCTTGTCCTCGGGGCGCACGACGTTGCCGACCTCGCCCTCGGTGGCCGGCCACTCCCAGTCCAGGTCGATGCCGTCGAACACGCCCTTGGCGGCGCCGGCGGGCGCGCCCGGCAGGTTGCCCTTGAGCCACAGGTCGATGCAGGACTTCACGTGCGCCGCGCGCGACTGCGGGGTGAGCGCGGCGTTGGAGAAGTACTTCGAGCCCGTCCAGCCGCCGAGCGAGATGTAGACGCGCAGCTTCGGGAACTTCTGCTTGAGCTGCTTGAGCTGGTTGAGGTTGCCCGCCAGCGCCTGGCCGGGCCGGTCGGCCTTGCCGTTGACGGACTTGTCCGCCGGGATCTGCCGCTGGTAGTCGTCCACCGGGTCGGAGCTGACGCACTTGCCCTGCTCGTCGAGGAGGCCGAAGGCGTAGTTGAGGTGGGTGAGCTTGCCCGCGGTGCCGTTCTCGACCAGGTAGCGGACCGGGATGCCGCGGTCCGCGTAGCTCCACTGCGTGTAGTACCCGACGGTGCGGACGGCGTTGTCGCCGTGGCGGTCGTGGGCCTGGGCCGGGGATCCGGCGACCGAAAGCCCGATGGACAAGGCGCCGACCAGGAAGGCGGCCCCCCATCTCTTCATCGACATGGTTCTCCTCGTGCTGACGGCGGCGTCATGGTCCAGACCACGCTAGATTGAGGTCTAGACCACTTCTACACCCGGATGGAGTAACCGGGGGATTCGCGGCGCGCCAGGCGGGCGCGGGCGACCCCCGGCTGTCGGCACGCCCCGACAGCCGGGCCCGGCACCCGACCGGGGTCACCGGCCGGGTGGCACCACCCGCACCGCCGCCTCCGCTCCCGGCAGGGGCCGTCGGCCGGTCACGACCGGCAGTCCCGACGGGTCGCCGTGCAGTTGGTGGCGGTAGAACGCGATCGCGTGGGCGGTGAGGGCCTCCCGCTGCCGGCCGGGCGCCAGTTGGCGCTCGGGGCAGGTGCCGTCGTCCTCGCCGAACAGGAACGGCGGCGTCCACGACGTGTTGTAGGAGTTGTGGTTGCCGTCGCGGATCGACACCGAGTAGTCGGTCACGGTGTTGCGGCCCCGCAGGTCGTCGAGGTACTCCTGCCCGCGCTCGCGGACCGCGCCGTCGCAGCCCCACCGCGAGCCGTGGGCCGTGACGACGAGCGACAGCCTGCCGACCAGGTGGCGCGGGTGGTGCACCACGGCCCTCAGCTCGCCGACCGTGCCGGTCCGGGGTCGGTGAAGGCGGTGTCGCCCAGGTCGTACCCGGCGACCGTTCGAACGCGATTCCCCATACCCCTACCACGGGGCGCGCCACTGCGGCGTTGCTTCCCGGGCGAGCGCACCCACGAGTTGGCAGGTGCGCTCCCGGTACCGGTTCATATAGCCTTCGCCGCAGGTCGGGGAGTTGCACGGCGGGTGGTGGGTCATGTTGCTGCTGGACACCTCGACGTTACCCGCGCGTGATCGCGTGGAGGCGTTCCGGGAAGCGCTGACCAGCGGCTCCACCGGGAACCGGGTGATCCACGAGGAGCCGCCGGAAGGGCTCTACGGGCGCATGGAGGGAGGCCGGGTCGGTTCCCTCACGGTGTTCACCTCGCACAACACCGGGTTCCGCCTGGTGCGCACCGCGCGTCACATCCGGCAGGAGAGCCGTCCGCTCATCGGCCTCGCCATCCAGACCCTGGGCGAGGGCCGGTTCCAGCTCGGGGACGAGCAGCAGGTGGTCGGGACGCGGGACCTGCTGCTCAACGACCTGACCCGACCGCACGACTACAGCTGGACGGGCGACGGGGCCTCGAAGTCGATCATCTTCACCCACGACCAGCTCGGGTTGCCCGCGGAGACGATCCGCGCGGCCACGTTCCGCCTGCGCTCCAGCCCCCTGCACGACATGGTGCACCGGCACCTGACCGCCCTGCACGCCGACGCCGACCGGCTGGCGCTCGACCCGGGCGCCCCCGCCCTGGCCAACGCGACGCTGGAGCTGGTCCGCGCGCTGTTCGTGTCCGCCGCGGGCGACCCGGCGGTCGGCCGACCGGTGCTCGCCGACACCCTGCTCACCCGCGTGCTGGCCTACGCCCGCGAGCACCTCACCGACCCGGACCTGGGCGCCGAACGCCTCGCCCGAGCCCACCACGTGTCCGTGCGGCACGTCTACCAGGTGTGCGAGCGCGCCGGCATCAGCCTGGAGCAGTGGATCATCACCCAGCGCCTGGAAGGTGCGCGGGCCGCGCTCGCCTCGCCCGGCTCCGCACACCTCACCATCGCCGCCGTCGCGCACCGCTGGGGGTTCACCCACGCCACCCACTTCAGCCGCCGCTTCCGCGAGGCGTTCGGCACCACCCCGCGCGAGTGGAGACAGCGGCACCGGTGAGCGGGACGGCCTCGGCGAGGCCGTCCCGGCGCGTCGCGGTCAGTGGAAGCGCTTGACGAAGGCGAGGGCGGTGTCGCAGACCTCCCGCCACCCGCTGTCGATGGTCAGCGCGTGCCCGCGGCCGGGGATCTCCACGATCTCGGTGATCCCCGGGTTGTCCGCCTGCTTGCGGTAGGAGGCGTTGACGATCGCCCACGGCACGGTGTTGTCCTTCTCCCCCGACATCAGCAGGAGCGGGCCGCGCTCCGGGTTGCCGGTGTCGACCTTGACCTCGGTCCACGGGTTGAGGTTGGCCGCGGCGGCCTGGAACAGCGGCTCGCCCGGCGCCGGGACGGCGAACTCCTCGTACAGTCGCCGGGCCTCGTCCTCGCTGACGGCGTTGGCGAAGGAGTACCGGAACTGCTCGTAGGTCAGCGGCACGGCGCGGTGGAAGTTGGCCGGGTTGCCCAGCACCGGCCGGGCCGCCCGCAGCGACGAGATCGGCAGCGGCAGCACACCGCGGAACGGCGCCGGGTCGATCGCCACGGACACCGCGGACAGACCGCGACCGGCCATGATCTGGGTGATCAGGCCGCCGAACGAGTGGCCGACCACCGCGGGCTTGCGGTCCAGGCGCCCGATGAGGTCGCAGAAGTGGTCGGCGACCTGCCCGACGCTCTTGCCCGCGAACACCTCGGGGCGTGCGTTGGCCTCGGCGACGGTGTCGGGGTCGTCGGGCCAGCCGGGCGCCACCGGCGCGTACCCGGCGGCTTCGAACACCGCCGCCCACCTGTCCCAGCTGCTGGGCAGCAGCCACAGGCCGTGGATGAACACCACCGGCGGTCTGCCACCGGCGTTGACCTCGTCGATGCGGGCCAGGTCGTGCGCTTCGGACATGGCGGCTCCCCCTTTCAGCGGGACTCCGGCGCGGTGGGCAGGAACGCGATCGCCCGGCCGGTGGCGGCGATCACCAGCACCGACTCGGCCATGCGCGTCGCTCCCCGGTCCCGCGGAACACCGCAGACGGTGTCAGCCCGGACGGGCGACAGGTGAACCGTTGGCGCACGACTGCGAACTCACGGCGCAGCGAGGCGGTCGGCGCACGGAAGAGGTCCGGGATCAGCGTGCGCGCAACCGGTCCAGCGCCGACCGGCTCCCGTCGTCCGCGGCGCGGTAGATCAACAACCGCTGGTCCGGGTCCTGGAGCGGCACGAGCACCTCGAAGTCCAGTGCGACCACCCCGACGTCCGGGTGCCGCAGCACCTTGCGCCCCCGCGCGTTGACCTTGACGTCCCGCTCGGCCCACAACCGCGCGAACTCCTCGTCGAGGGCGAGGAACTCGGCGATGAGGTCGCTCAACGCCCGGTCCTCCGGGTGCGCGGCCCACGCGGCGCGCAGGTGGGCGATCCCCTCCCGCACGACGCTTTCGCGGTCGACGTAGTACCCGCGGATCCGGGGGTGCATCAGGCACAACCACATCGAATTGCGCTGCGACGGCGGCAGGGCGCCGAAATCCAGCAGCAGCCCGGCCATCTCGTCGTTCCAGGCCAGGATGTCGTAGCGGTGGTTGAGCAGCATGGCCGGCAGCGGCGACAGGTCGGCGACCAGCCCGGCCAGCGGCACCGCCGCGGTGGTGGCGGGCTCGTCGGCGTTGCGGGGGCGCTGCCGGGTCAGGCCGAAGAGGTAGGCGCGTTCGTCCGGTGCCAGGCGCAGCGCGCGGGCCAGCGCCTCCACCACGTCCGCCGACGGCCGCAGGCCGCGGGCCTGTTCCAGCCGCACCACGTAGTCGACGCTGATCCCGGCGAGTTCGGCGACCTCTTCGCGGCGCAGGCCCGGGGTCCGCCGGGACTGCCGACGCGCCGGCAGGTCGAAGTCGGCCGGGTCCAGGCGTTCGCGCCGCGCACGCAGGAATGCGGCCAATTCCTGCGTCGCGTCCACGGCACGGGTGGTCATGTGCGGTCCAACCCCTTGGGTGGTACCGGCATTCCCAGGAAATTCCCTCCCTTATCCCCCGCTCCCGGCGGTCGCAGACTTCGGCCTCGACACGGATCACGGGCACAGGAGGACACGATGTCGCTCACCCTCGACTCCTACCGGCTGCTGGGCCGCTCCGGGCTGCGGGTCTCACCGCTGGCGCTGGGCACGGCGACCTTCGGCACCGAGTGGGGCTGGGGCGCCGGGCAGGAAGACGCGCGCCGGCTGTTCGACCTCTACGTGGAGCGCGGCGGCAACTTCATCGACACCGCCGTCACCTACACCGAGGACAGCTCCGAGCGCATGCTGGGCGAGTTCACCCGCGACCACCGCGAGGAGCTGGTGCTGGCGACGAAGTACTCGCCGCTGCGCCGGTCCGGCGACCCGAACTCCGCCGGCGCGCACCGCAAGAACCTGTTCGCGTCGGTGGAAACCAGCCTGCGGCGGCTGGGCACGGACTACGTCGACCTGCTGTACCTGCACGTGTGGGACTCCACGACGTCGGTCGACGAGGTCCTGCGCGGTCTGGACGACCTGGTCCGGCAGGGCAAGGTCCTCTACGTGGCGATCTCCAACGCCCCGGCCTGGCAGGTGTCGCGCATGCAGGCCGTCGCCGACCTGCGCGGCTGGTCGCCGCTGGTCGCGCTGCAGGTCGAGTACAACCTGGTCGAGCGCACCGGGGAGCGCGACCTGATCCCCATGGCGCGTGAGCTGGGGCTCGGCGTGGTCCCGTACTCGCCGTTGGCCGGCGGGGTGCTCACCGGCAAGTACGGTCGCGACGACCCGGCCGCGACGGACGCGGCGGGCACCCGCCGGGACTTCAACGTCGCCCTGGGCGCGGTCACCGAGCGCAGCCTCGCCGTCGCCGACGTCGTGCGGGAGGTCGCCGCGGAACTCGACCGCACGCCCGCCCAGGTCGGGCTGGCCTGGGTCCTGCGGAACCCGGACGTGACGGCGCCGATCGTCGGCGCGCGCACCCCCGCGCAGCTGGAGGACAACCTGGGCGCGCTGGAGGTCGACCTCACCGCGGAGCACCTGGCCCGCCTCGACGGGGCGAGCGCGATCGAACTCGGCGCTCCGCACGCCCTGCTCACCGGTGACCACATCCGTGCGGTGATGAAGGGTGACCTGAAGGTCGAAGACCGCCGCTGACCCCGGCGGCCCGCTGTGGCGTGCCAGGAGCCGCCGATCCGCGCTCGCCGGGCGGGGCACCCGGGCCGGGACCGGGCGGATCCGAATTGTCGGTGGTGGTCGATAACGTCCCGGTCGAGCGGAAGGAGGGGGACCGTGGGGGACCCGGACGAGGTGGTCGAGCGGTTGCGGCGGATCTGCCTGGCGCTGCCCGAGGTGGTCGAGGAGCGGGCGTGGCGGGGCACGCGGTGGAAGGTCCGCGCCACGACGTTCGCGCACGTGCTGGAGGTCGAGGACGGCGACCCACCGTCGTACGCGAAGGCTGCGGGCACGGACGGGCCGGTGAGCGTGCTGACGTTCCGGTCGGAGGGTGCGGAGCTGGCCGCGCTGCGGCACGCCGGTCACCCGTTCTTCTCCGTGGCGTGGGCGGAGAACGTGATCGGTGTCGTGCTCGACGGTGGCGTGGACTGGGAGGAGGTGACCGAGCTGTTGACCGAGAGCTACTGCGCGTCGGCGCCGCAGAAGCTGGTGGACCGGGTGAACCGGCCGGCTGAGGTCTGAGGTCTGGCCGGGTTGGGTGAACCCGGCCATTCCCGCTTGCCCATCCCACTACAAGACATCTAGAGTTCTAGATGTGTCAGCCGATGAGATGTCGTTGATGGCCGAACCAGACCCGAGCGGGCGGTTCGGGCGGTTCGGCGGCCGGTACCTGCCGGAAGCGCTGGTGCCCGCCGCCCGAGCGGTGGAGGCGGCGTTCCGCGAGGCGTGGTCCGACCCCGCGTTCACCGCGGAACTCCAGCGGCTCCTGACCACCTACGCGGGCAGGCCGACGCCGGTCACCGAGTGCGCCCGGCTGTCCGACGCGCTCGGCGTGCGCGTGCTGCTCAAGCGCGAGGACCTGACCCACACCGGGTCACACAAGATCAACAACGTGCTGGGCCAGGCCCTGCTCGCCCGCCGGATGGGCAAGCGCAAGCTCATCGCCGAGACCGGCGCCGGGCAGCACGGCGTCGCCACCGCCACCGCCGCCGCCCTGCTGGGCCTGTCCTGCACCGTCTACATGGGACAGACGGACGTGCGGCGCCAGGAGCTGAACGTGTTCCGCATGGAACTGCTGGGCGCGGAGGTCGTGCCCGTCGCCTCGGCCACCGGCACGGGCACGCTGAAGGAGGCGACCAACGCCGCGCTGCGCGCCTGGGTCGGCGAGACCGAGGACGCGCACTACTGCATCGGCTCCGTCATGGGCCCGCACCCCTACCCCTGGATGGTGCGGGAGTTCCAGCGGGTCATCGGCGACGAGGCCCGCGCCCAGTGCGCCGAGCTGCTGCCGACCGCCGTTCCGGACGTGGTGGTCGCGTGCGTCGGCGGCGGGTCGAACGCGGCGGGCACGTTCGCCGGGTTCGTCGACACCCCGGCCAGGCTGGTCGGGGTCGAGGCCGCCGGCGGCAGCGCGGTCGACAAGGGCGTGCCCGGGGTGCTGCACGGGTTCACGTCCCACTTCCTCCAGGAGGAGTCGCAGGTCCTCGAAGCGCACTCGATCTCGGCGGGCCTCGACTACCCCGGCGTCGGACCGGAGCACGTGCACCTCGCCGAGACCGGGCGCGCGCACTACCCGAGCGTCACCGACGAGCAGGCGCTGCGGGCGTTGAAGCTGGTCACGCGGTTGGAGGGCATCCTGCCCGCGCTGGAGTCGGCGCACGCCCTGGCGTGGGTGGTCGACGCCGCCGCGACCGGCGAGCTGCCGGCCGGCTCGACGGTCCTGGTCACGCTGTCCGGCCGGGGCGACAAGGACGTCCAGCAGATCAGGGAGGGCCTGCGATGAGCGTTGCCGTGGCCGGTGTGGCCGAACACCTCGAGGCGGCCGGGCGACCGCTGCTGGTGCCGTACGTGATGGCGGGCGTCGTGCCGGACTGGGTGGAGCTGGTGCGGGAGGTCGCGGCGGCCGGCGCCGACGCGGTCGAGATCGGCCTGCCGTTCTCCGACCCGATGCTCGACGGCCCGACCGTGCAGTGGGCGGCCGCCCGGTCGCTCGAACGGGGCGGGCGGCCGCGTGCGCTGCTCGACGAGTTGGCCGGGCTCGACCTCGACGTGCCGCTGGTCGTGATGACCTACGCGAACGTGGCGGTCACGCTGGCGCCGGAGCACGGGGTGGCGGGGTTCGTCGACCACCTGGCGGCGGTGGGCGTGCGCGGCGTGATCGTGCCGGACCTGCCACTGGAGGAGTCGGCGGAGTACCGGGCGCGGGCGGCGGCGGCCGGGGTCGACGCGGTGCTGCTGGTGGCGCCCTCGTGCGACGACGACCGGTGCCGGGAGATCGCGCGGGCCTCGTCCGGGTTCGTGTACTGCATGAGTTCGATGCGGGTCACCGGCGAGCAGCGGGACCTGGCCGCGAGCGCGTCGGCCAACGCCCGCCGCCTCAAGGGGATGACCGACCTGCCGGTGATCACCGGGTTCGGCATCTCCACGCCCGAGCAGGCGGTGCGGGCGTGCGCGGACGCCGACGGCGTGGTGGTCGCCTCGGCGCTGATGCGGCTGCTGGCCGACGGCGGGCACGCCGGGGCGGTGGTCGAGGCGGTGGCCGGGTTCCGCGCCGCGCTATCCTCGGCGTCCCAGCGGAGTTGAGGGAGCGCCCTGAGGTGAACCGGCGGTCGGGCCTGGAGTCGCGGGTGCCCAAGTACCTCGCCATCTACCGGGTGCTGGCCGATCGGATCACCGCCGGGCACTACCCGGCCGACTCGCCGCTGCCCGCGCAGCGCGAGCTGGTCGAGGAGTTCGACGTCTCGCTGATGACCGTCCGGCAGGCGATCCAGGCGCTGGAGGCCGACGGGCTGCTGGAGACGCGGCACGGCGTGGGCACGTTCGTGCGGCAGCCCGGCTTCTCCTACGGCCTGACCGGGCTGCGGAGCCTGGCGCAGGAACTCGTGGAGCAGGGCATCGAGCTGGAGACCCGGGTGCTCGGCGCGGACCTGGTCGACCCGCCCGCGGACGTGGGCGCGCGACTGCGGGTCCCGGCGGGCGAACGGGTGCCGGCCGTGGAGCGCCTGCGCAGCGCTGGCGGATCCCCGCTGCTGCTCCAGACCTCGTACCTGTCGCCGGCGGTCCCCGGCATCGACGTCGGGCGGTTGCGGGAGCGGTCGCTCTACCGGGTGCTGGAGGAGCTGGGCACGCCGGTGCGGGAGGCGAGCGAGACGATCCGGGCGGTCGCGCTGACCCCGTCGCAGGCGGACGTGCTCGGCCTGCCACCCGGCTCGCCCGCCCTGCTCAGCTGCCGGCTCAGCCGCGGCGACGGCGGCGTCCCCCTGGTCGACGACCGCGCCCTGCTGGTCGGCGACACGGTCATCACCGCCGAACGCGCCGCCTCGGGCACCAACCTGTCGTACGGCCCACCGACCTGAACGTCGAACTCACCGAGCCTGAACGCATGACACGCGCGGTCTGAACGCATGACACGCGCGGTCTGGGCGTACGACTCGCGCGGTCTGGGCGTACGACTCGCGCGGTCTGGGCGTACGACTCGCGCGGTCTGGGCGTACGACTCGCGTGTCTTGAACGTACGACTCGCGGTGTCTGGG
>NZ_JBHWIE010000265.1:0-9738 GCF_042732085.1 Actinosynnema sp. NPDC059797 | reverse complement strand
CTGCTGACCGGCGGGCCGACTCCCTGATCGGAGCGCCGACCCGCCGGTCGTCCGGACTCCAGGTCCCGGTAGGAGGCGCTTTCCGAGCCGACGGTCCACTGCCGGTGCTCCTTGGGCGCCGCACTCGCGGGTGTGCCACGAGGACAGCCGTCCCGGGCGTTCGGTGCCGGCGCTGCGGGACAGCCGGAACCGGTCGCCCCGGCTGACCGCGCCCTCGGAGGTCACCAGCAGGTTCGGCGACACCGACCGGTCCAGTGCGATCGAGGAGAACCGCATGGGCCGGGTGCGCTTGATCGTCCCCGCCTGGAGCACGAACAACTCGGTGGTGGCGTTGGGTGCGTTCCTGTCGGTCTTGTAGATCTTCCGCCAGTCAGTCCACGCGGGTGGCGAACTCCCCGGTCGCGCCGCAGGGAAATGTGCTCGTAGCCCTCGTACGCGAAGTTGGGCGACAGGGATACCCGCGCCTCCTCCTTGCCGTCCGCCGCAAGGAGGTAAGCGGTGACGGCGAGCGCCTGCCGGTCGTCGTAGAAGTTGGTCGGCGAGGCATCGGACGTGCCGGTATCGCGGCTTTGCCGGCACCGCTTCTCGGCGTCGGCTGGAAGGCGCACCCCGGCGGCGACCTCGCCTGTGCCGTCGCACGGCTGGACCGCGTACCTCGTAACGATGTCTCGGAAGGGCACGTGGCGGGCCTTAAGCCGGGTCTCGAACGTGGCGACCTCCTGGGCGAGGCTCGCCAGGTCGACAGTGAGGTCGATGCCGCCGATCCGCTGCGGCGGGGACGGCGGTGCGGCGGAGGCGGTTCCGGTGCCCACCAACCCGACGACCAGCGCGGCGACGAGTCCGTACAGGGCTGCACTTTCCCATGACTTCCCCCTTCTCTCGGCAACACCGTGACAGCGGTGTCCGGGAGAAATTTTGGATCAGGGCACCGGGTGATCCCAGATCTGCCCTGGCCACCCTGGCACGTACTTGCACGACCGCGGTCACGGCAGTCTGCTGCGTTTCAGGTGTCGCCATCAGGGGATGAGCTTCCCCCGATAACCCGTGGTGGTTGTTACCTGGACGCGGTTGGTGCCCGAACCGGGTGGCCGCGTGCCACGCCGACGCCCAGCCACCGGACGCCGGCCCACCACTGCGGTTGCCCCGAGGTCCGGTCCGGTAACACCGGCGACACCGGACCGATACGACCGGTAACCACTTCAGAGTGAGGAGCCCACATGGGTGCGGTCAGCGGCAAGATCTCGTTCCGGGCGAGCGACGACGCGAAAGGCGAGTTACTCCCGTTCGGCGAATGGCTGTTCAAGACGATCCTGCGGGAAGCCGGGGGCGACGAGTGGGGTGACTGGGTCATCCACAAGGAGAAGAACACCAACCGCCACATCTACCTGTGGTTGGAATCCCTGCAGGCCCCCGGCAAGGACGCGGACCACTTCAGGGACAAGGAACACCTGCACCTCATCGACAACGAGACCGACGTCGACATCAGCACCAAGCACCCCAAGGCTTTGAACATCCTGCCCACCGGCAAGTACGAGAAGCGCACGGCCGCGGACAAGGAACCGCAGCACCTCACCGGGACCAAGGCGCTCAACCGGGGCGAGAGCCTCCCGATCACCGTGTGCACCAGGAACGAGCCGCCGGACGAGGTGGTCGACTGGCAGCGACAGGTGATCGCCGACCTCAGGTCCGCGACCTTGGAGTGGCTGCGCGCGGCGGGGGCCGAGAAGGAGCAGATCTCCCAGTTCCTCGCCTGACCACCCGGCGGATCGACGCACCTGTCGCGGGACGCGACCGATCGCGACATCGCCCTGCGCACCACCGGTGCCGGCCCCGCCGAAGTGACCCGCGGGTGGGGACGGCAACGGCGGTTCTGCTACGCTCGCCCCGATGATCGCCTACTTGAGCAGATCGGAGGTTCCGTTCGCCCAAGGTGAGTGCTGATGCGCCCCTTGACCGCGGACGAGGACTCCCGCCTCCTTTTCTGGTCGCACGTGCGCCAGTTCGCCGTGCCACCCTCGATGATCGAGACCGCCACCACCCGCCGGGTGGTGGGCGACTGGGCCGGCGCCTGTGCCGCCGCGCGCGTCGACGTGGACCTGGACCTGCGAACCGCGCGTCACGTCCACGGCCGGCGGTTCGCGGAACAGGTCCGCGCCGATCTGCGCCACCTCGCCCCCGACCTGCTCCGCTGGCACTTCCCGCGGATCGGGCCGGACGGCCTGTTGCGGCCGGGTCTCACCGTCTCCCTGGCCCGCTACCCACCGACGGCCGACAGCGGTGGCGCGGTGCACCTCGTGGCGCGCACGCCGCCGGCTTGGGCGGATGCCGGCCAGCGGATCAGCCTCGCGCTCTGGGACCCGTCCCGACCCGGGGCCGGTCCGCACCCCCATCCCCGGCCCGACCGGCGGTTCCGCCTCGACCTGCACCGCCACCTGTGGGACGTGCGCAGGGCCGGTGAGCTGGGGGAGCGGTCCGGGACCACGGGCCGTGGTCCTGCGGTGGAGGGGATGCCCGCCGACGTGGTGGGCGGCTTCGCCGTGGACCGGTGGGTGCCGGAGGCGGCGTTGTTGCTGCGCGCGGACGGATGCGCGGACGACGTCGTCACCGTGCGGCTCGACGCCCGGCGCCGGTTGGTGCTGCACCCGTCCGCGCCGAGGATCACGGCGGCTCCCCGGCGAGGACGTGGCCGCGCGCTGCCGGTCCTGCCGGACGCCGCGACCCGCGTGCTGCCCGACCTGGAGCTGCTCCGCGCGGGACTGGTCGACGCCGACCGGCTGCACCCGATCGTCGCGTCGGCGCTCCTGCCGGACCACCGGCCGGTCGGCGCGGCGAGCGGCGCGGACGGCTCGGGACACGCGCGCCTCGTCGAGTGCCGTGGCGCGACGCACCGGATCGACGTGGTGGACGGGGTGCTCGTCCCGCTCGACCACGACCCCGACGAGATCCGCCGCGAGGAGCTGCTGGTCGCGTTGGGCGGTACCGCGCTGCCGTGCCTGCGGGTGATCGACGAGGCGCACCGGCACCCGGAGTCCCTCGTGGACGTCCGCGCCCGCCTGGACCACGGCGACACCGCCGGCGCCCTCGCCGTCGTCGAGCACCTGCTCGGGCCGGACGCGCTGCTCCGCGGCGGCGCGCTGCGCGACGAGCTGGAGGCGGCGATGCGGCGGCGGGTGGCCCACGGGCTGTTCAGGGCCGGGCTCGCCGGGCTCGGACCGCGCCCGGCGGCCCGGGGCACCCGCCGCATCGGCCGGGCCCACCCGCGCCACACGATGTTCCGCTGACCTCCGAACCCCTCCCGCACACCCGGCCGACGCACGGCCCCCACTCGACCCCGAGGTGAACGACCATGCCCACTGCCGTGAACCCCGCTCCCGGAACGGCTCCCGCCCGACCGATGGACACCGCCGCCGACCTGCTCGCCCTGCTCCGCGACACCACCACCGAACCGCGCGCCGACACCCAACTGGAAGCCTTGACGCTGGCCGTGTCCGCCGACCTGCCGGTGCTGCTGTGGGGCGAGCCGGGCATCGGCAAGACCGCCGCCCTGAACCAGCTCGCCGACGCCCTCGAACTGCCGCTGACCACGGTGATCGCCAGCGTGCACGAGCCCTCCGACTTCTCCGGCCTGCCGGTGGTCGGTGACGACCCCGCCGTGCAGGGCGTGCCGATGGCCCCGCCCGACTGGGCCGTGCGCCTGGTCCGGGCGGGCCACGGGCTGCTGTTCCTCGACGAGCTGTCCACCGCGCCGCCCGCCGTCCAGGCGGCGCTGCTGCGCGTCGTGCTCGAACGCCGGGTCGGCGCGCTGCGCCTGCCGCCCGGCGTCCGGATCGTGGCCGCCGCCAACCCGCGTTCCTCCGCGGCCGACGGCTGGGAGCTGAGCCCGCCGCTGGCCAACCGCTTCGTCCACCTCCAGTGGACCCACGACCACGAGGTGGTGGTGCGCGGGCTGGGCGGGACGTGGCCGAGGGCGACGCTGCCTCGGCTGGACCCGGGCCGGCTGTCCGAAGCCGTGGCGTTCGCCCGTCGGGCGGTGTGCCACCTCCTGGCCGCCCGCCCCGGGCTCGTGCACCAACTGCCGAAGGGCGAAGCGGGCCGCGGCGGTGCCTGGCCCTCGCCGCGCAGTTGGGAGATGGCACTGCGCCTGATCGCCTTCGCCACCGCGGCGGACGCCTCCCGGGAGGTGCTGTCGATGCTGGTGCGGGGCGCCGTGGGGGACGGGCCGGGCCTGGAGCTGCTGGCCTGCCTGGACCGGATGGACCTGCCCGACCCCGAGTCGCTGCTCGCGGACCCGGCGGCGGCCGTCCTGCCCGAGCGCGGCGACCTGCGCCAGGCGGTGCTCGACGGCGTGGTGGAGGCGGTGCGCGGGAGACCGGAGCGTTCCCGTTGGGACGCGGCGTGGTCACTGCTGGTGCTGGCGCTGGAAACCGGGGCGCCGGACCTGGTCGTCGTGCCGGCGTCCACGCTCGCCGCGCTGCGCCGCGACGACTGGCAGGTGCCGGCGGCGATCGAGCGGCTGGCGGGTGTCGTGTCGCTGTCGCGGCGGGCGGACCGGGCGGCGGTCGAGGCGGGAGCCCGCGGGTGACGCCGGTGAGCATGGACGAGGAGAAGCTCTTCGCCGCCCGGTTGCACGCGGTCCGGTGCCGGCCGTACCTGGCGACGGCGTTGTTCGCGCTGCACGTGGTGGAGTCGAGGCGGGTGCCCACGATGGCCGTGGACCGGCACTGGCGCTGCTACGTCTCGCCGGCGTTCGTGGACCGCACCCCCGTGGAGGAGCTGGCCGGGGTCTGGGTGCACGAGGTCTCCCACCTGCTGCGCGACCACCACGGGCGCGGCGATCGATTCGCGGCGGAGCACGGCCTGACCGGACCGGGTGAGCGGCTGCGGATGAACATCGCCGCCGACTGCGAGATCAACGACGACGTGTTCGGCGACGGGTTGCCCCGGCCCGCCGACGCCGTCCAGCCGGCCCTGCTCAGGCTGCCCGAGGGGGAGCTGATGGAGGAATACCTGCGGCGGTTCCGGCTCGGGCCGCACACCGACGGGTTCGCCTGGCTGGACTGCGGCAGCGGCGCCGACGGGCTGGAGCGGGAGTGGGACCTGGGGCCGGACGGCGCGCACGGGCTCAGCGAGCAGGAACGGGACGCCGTCCGGTTCCGGGTGGCGCAGGGCCTCAACGCCCGACCGGGGAACGCCCCGAAGGGCTGGCAGCGGTGGGCGCAGGAGGCGTTCCACCCGCCGCAGCCGTGGCGTGAACTCCTGGGGACGGCGGTCCGCTCGGCGGTGACCGGCCCCGGTGTGGGCGAGGACTACACCTACGGCCGGCCCTCGCGCAGGTCGGCCGGCCTGCCCGGCGTCGTCCTGCCGAGCCTGCGGCGCCGGCCGCCTCACGTCTGCGTGATCGTCGACACCTCCGGGTCGGTGAGCGACGCCGAGCTGGGCAGCGCGATCGTCGAGGTCGCCGCGATCACCCGCGCCGTGGGCGGTCGACGCGACCTCGTCTCGGTGCTGTCCTGCGACGCCGCCGCCCACCTCACCCGCGCGGTGTGCCACGCCGAGGGGATCCCGCTGGTGGGCGGTGGCGGCACGGACCTGCGCACCGGCTTCGCCAAGGCCCTGCGCGCCAGCCCGCGCCCCGACGTCGTCGTCGCCCTGACCGACGGGTGGACGCCCTGGCCCGACGCGCGACCGGCCTGCCAGACGGTCGTGGGCCTGTTCCCCCGGCAGCGCCGGGTGGACGAGGAGGATCCCGACTACGTGCCGGACACGCCACCCGCGTGGGCACGCGTGGTCACCATCGGCTGACCTCCTCGACGACAGGCGTGGCGGATCCGGGGAGCAACCCCCTTGCGCCGGCGCCGGCCGAGCGGCACCACACCACGCGGCGGATCTCCTGGACGCGTGCCACCACTGATCTCCCCGGTTCAGGGGGTGGGGTTCCGGAACTCCGCGGCCGGGCGCCGAGCCGCAGCGATCGGGCATCGCCGGCGACGCGGCGGCGGTCACCCGGGTGGCTGCCTACGGGGCTTTGGCGAACTCCCGCACGATGCGCTCGCAGAAAGCCGGCAGGTCGTCGGGCGACCGGCTCGTGGTGATGTTGCCGTCGGTGACGACCGGCTCGTCGACCACCTCGGCCCCGGCGTTGCGCAGGTCGGTGCGCACGCTCGGCCACGACGTCAGCCGGCGTCCCCGCGCGACGTCGGCCTCGACGAAGTTCCACGGGCCGTGGCAGATCGAGGCGACCGGCTTGCCCGATTGGACGAAGTCCCGGACGAACCGCACCGCGGCGGGTTCCATCCGCAGCTTGTCCGGGTTCACCGTCCCGCCCGGCAGGAGCAGCGCCTCGTAGTCGTCGACCGACACCTCGCCGACCAGCCGGTCCACCGTGAAGGTGCCGGCGTCTTCGAGGTCGTGGTCGCGCGCCTGGATCTCCCCGCCGGCGATGGAGACCACGACGGTGCGGGCTCCGGCGTCGTCCAGCGCCCGCCGCGGCTGTTCCAGCTCGACCCGCTCCACCCCGTCGGCGGCGAGGATGGCGATCCGGCGTCCGCTCAGCTCCCCGGCCACGTCAGGCACCGGCCCCTGCCGTCGCCGGGTGCAGGACGACCTTCGTCCAGCCGTCGTCCCGCTTGTCGAAGTGCTCGTACGCCTCCGGTGCGCGGTCGAGGGGCAACTCGTGGCTGACGATGAAGGACGGTTCGGCCTTGCCCGCGGCGATCAGGTCGCGCAGCTGCCGGTTGTACTTCTTGACCGGGGCCTGGCCGCTGCCGATGTGCTGGCCCTTGAACCAGAACATGCCGTAGTCGAAGGCGAGTTTGCCCTGCTTGGCCAGCTCGTCGCCGGCCCCGGGGTCCTGGGGCACGAAGACGCCGACGTTGCCGATCTTCCCGGTGAAGCGCACCGAGGCGACCAGCCGGTTCATCGTCAGGTTGGCCTGCTCCCGGCCGTCGGGCTCGTGCGCCTGGTAGCCGACGCACTCGCAGCCGTTGTCCGCGCCCAGCCCCATCGTCTCCTCCAGGACGGCCTGCACCGGGTCGACCTCCGAATCGTCGATGGCGATCGCGCCGATCGACTCGGCCAGTCGCAGCCGGTCGGCGTGCCGGTCGACGACCATCACCTTGCTCGCCCCCCGGATGGTCGCCGAGAGGGCCGCCATCAGCCCGACCGGGCCCGCGCCGTAGATGACCGTCTGGTCGCCGGGCTGCACGCCGGCCATCTCGGTGGCGTGGTAGCCGGTGGGGAAGATGTCGGCGAGCATCACGTAGTCGGTCTGGCGCTCCTCGGCGTCCTCGCCCAGCCGCAGGCAGTTGAAGTCGCCCCAGGGCACGCGCAACAGCTCGGCCTGCCCTCCGGCCCACGGGCCCATGTCGGCGAAGCCGTAGGCGGCGCCGGCCATCTTCGGCTCGGGCTGGGCGGTCAGGCAGTAGTTCGTCAGCTGGCGCTCGCAGTTCTTGCAGTGCCCGCACGAGATGTTGAACGGCAGGACGACCCAGTCGCCCACCCGGACCTTGTCGACCCCGGCGCCGACCTCGACCACCTGCCCCAGGTTCTCGTGCCCGAACCAGCGGCCGGTCTCGAAGTCGGTCCGCCCCTCGTACATGTGCAGGTCCGAACCGCAGATGTTCGCCGACGTGATCCGCACCAGCACGTCGGTCGGCCGCTCGATCCGCGCGTCCGGCACGTCCTTGACACTGACCTGCCTCGGCCCGTCGTACACCACTGCCTTCACGGCTACCTCCTCGTCACGGGTCCGCCTCCGTCCGGGCGGCCCCTTCAGGGCCGAATACCCTGGGAAAACCGCCCAAACCAGCGGTCCACCGCGGCTGCCGGTCCCGCCTCGGCACCTCCTCCTGCCTTCCTCGCCCTCCATCCGGGCTCGCCGGTCGGGGTGCGGGCAGCCTCCGCACCCGGTCGCGCACCGTCGAACGCCCCGGTGCACCACGGCCCGGGGCGCGACCGATGTGGGCTGGGCTACCCCTCGGCGATCCCACCAACCCACCGACCGGTCACTGCGCGGAAGTGCCCCCGTCGTGCACCACCGCACCGCAGTTGGAGCCCGATCGGGTGAAGGCGGACCTCAGGACGAACCTCAGCGAGGTCCCCCCGTTCCCGGCGGGCGTCAGGGTGAAGTGCACCTGGTCGTCGGGTCGGCTCGGCCACAGCGACGACCACACCACCCGGTCGGGCTCCTCCGCGGCCAGGACCTCGGGCTCGACCTCGTCGGGCAGCAGGACGAGCCACGGCCGGGCTCCCGGTCGGCGGGGTTCCACGAGCGCCCCCCGGACGACCGGTGGGGGAGCCGGCAGCACGCGCGCCCGTGAACCGACCTCGATCACCCCGGCAGGGTGGGCCGATCCGCCCGGAGGCGTGCCACTAGCCTGGCGGGATGGGGTGGGACCTGGGCGAGTTGCTCGCGAAGCACGAGGTGCCGGGCGCGCAGGTCGCCGTGCTGGCAGCCGGGGAGATCCGGGACGAGGCCGCGGGCGTGCTGAGCCTGCGCACGCGGGTCGAGGCCACGACCGACTCGGTGTTCAAGATCGGCTCGATCACCAAGGTCTGGACGGCCACGCTGGTCCGGCAACTGGTCGACGACGGCGTGCTGGACCTCGACCGCCCCGTCCGCGACTACCTGCCCGGCTTCCGGCTGGGCGACCCGGTCGCCACCGAGACCCTGACCACCCGCCACCTGCTCACCCACACCGGCGGGATCGACGGCAACCACTTCACCGACACCGGTCGCAACGAGGACGCCATCGAGAGGTTCGTGGCCGCCCTCGCCGAGGAGGAGCAGCTCCTCCCGCCCGGCACCGTCCTGTCCTACTCCAACAGCGGGTACGTGGTGCTCGGCAGGCTGGTGGAGGTGTTGCGGGACAAGCCCTTCCACGACGTGCTCCGCGAACGCCTGGTGGCGCCGCTGGGCCTGCGCACCGTCGCCACCGACGCCCACGAGGCGATCCTGCACCGGGCCGCCGTCGGCCACGTCCACACCGGCGCGGAGGTCGTCCCGGTGAAGGAGTGGGCGGTGTCCTACTACTCCGCGCCCAGCGGCTCGCACCTCGCGATCAGCGCGCGCGAGCTGCTGGAGTTCGTCCGCCTGCACCTCGCCGACGACTCGCTGGCGGCGCTGCGCGAACCCCAGGTCGAGCCCGTCCCGGACTTCGGCGGCGGCGTCACCGGCTGGGGACTGGGCTGGATGCTGCACCGGGACGGCGTCGTCGGCCACACCGGCGTCTCCAAGGGGCAGAAGGCGTTCCTGCGCGTCGCGCCCTCGGCGGGGGTGGCGGTGGCCGTGCTGACCAACAGCGCGGGCGGCGAGCCGCTGGCCCACGAGATCGTGAGCGCCGCGCTCGAGGACCTCGCCGGCGTCGAGACGGCGCCCCTGCCCGTGCCGCCGCCGAACCCGACCGGGATCGACGAGGACCGCATGTGCGGCACCTACCGCTCCACCCTGTACGACATCACCCTCGCCGGCGAGCACGACCGCGCGTTCCTCACCTACCGCGCCCGCAACGACATCGCCGAGTCCTTCCTCGGCGGGCCCGAGGACCGCGTCGAGGTCGTCCGCCTCGGCGACGACTCGATCATCACCGCCGAACCGCGGTCCGGCGGCCACCAGGTCCTGTCCCTGGTCGGCTCCGACGACCACGGCCGCGCCCGCTTCCTGCACAACGGCGCCGCCGCCTACCGGATCACCTGACCGCCGAAGTTCAGCTGTCGGTCCCGGGGTGGGTGGAGTAGACC
>NZ_JBHWIE010000264.1:0-9749 GCF_042732085.1 Actinosynnema sp. NPDC059797 | reverse complement strand
CGCCCCACGTCGCCGCCTCCTCGGCACGGGCTCCCTCGGCGAGCAGCGGCAGCACCGTCGCCAACTGCACGCACGCGGCCAGCGTCACGCCGTTGAGCCCGCGCCCGTCCAACGCGGCGAGCAGCACGCCCAACCGCCCGGGGTCGACACCGCGCTCCGGGCGCCCGTCCCGGTACACCTCGGCGAGCACGCCCGCCTTGCCCAGCGCCGCCCAGCAGGCCGTCGCGTCGGGCACCGGCGGCACGGCGGTCAGGGCGCGCTCCACCTGCTCGGCGAAACCGGTCGTGGTCGGCTCGTCAGGCAAAGCGCACCTCCGGGTCGAGCAGCGCGAGCCTCCCGTCCGCCAGGTACAGCCGGTCGTTGCTGTAGTTGAGCGCCGCCGAGCGCAGGTCGCGCAGCGCGCGTTCCAGCCCGGTCGGCGAGTTGCGCAGGTAGCCGTGCCGCAGGCCCACCGCCTCCACCAGCTCGTCCACCGCCGCGTGGCACTGCTCGGCCGCGGTGATCTTCAGCTCGTTGAGCAGGAGCTGGACGCGCGGCCGGGACAGGTCGTCCGCCTCCGCGACCACGGCCTCCGTGCGCCACAGCAGCGCGTTGACCACCTCCAGCCGCTGCCGCGCGCGGGCGAGGCGGGTCAGCAGCAGCTCGGAGCCCAGGTTGAGCGACCCGCGCGAGGACGGGTCGCGCAGCAGGCCGAGGACCCGCGACAGCGCGCCGCTCGCGGTGCCGAGCCAGCACGCCGACCAGCCCAGGTGGGCCAGGGGGCCGAAGGTGCGGGTGACGATCTCGCGGAAGCCGCCGTGCTCCCCGACCACCTGGTGGCCGGGCACCCGGCCGCGCAGCCGCAGCGCGCCGCTGTGGCTGGCCCTCATGCCCAGCGGCTGCCACTCGCCGGACGGGGTGACCTCCAACTGGTCCCGCGCGGCGTAGACGAGGGAGACCTGGCTGTCCGACGTCGCGTTCGGGCCGAGCATCGTCACCAGGAAGCCGTCGGCGTGCGCGCCGCCGGTGACGATCGGGGCGAACCGGTCCACCACCAGCTCGCCGTCGTCGTCGCGCAGCTCCGCCTGCGCGGTCAGCAGGTGGCCGCCCTTGCCCGCCTCGGTGGTCACCGAGGCCAGGTACAGCTTGCCCTGCGCGATGGCGGGCAGCAGCTCGCCGCGCAGCCGGTCGCCGGCGTGGCGCACGACCGCGGCGACCTGCTGGCAGTGCATCGCGAAGATCATAGCCGCGGACATGTCCTCCCGGCCCAGCCGCGTGCTGACGGTCAGCACGTCGGCGACCGAGCCGCCGAGGCCGCCGTGCTCGACCGGCACCAGCAGGCCGAGCAGCCCGGTGGCGCGCAGCTCGTCCAGCGCGCGCACCGGGAACGCGGCGTCGGCGTCGGCCTGGCCGGCGTGCTCGGCGACCACGGCGGCGACGGCGTCCGCCAGCTCGGCGAGGTTCGGCGCGGTGGTGGTCACGCCGCACCGACCTGGGTGCCCGACGCGGCGGAGACGGCCCGCCACAGGTTGCCGGCGGTGGCGAACGTGGTGTCGGTCAGGTCCTCGTCGGGCAGCGACACGCCGAACTCGTCCTCGATGGCGAACAGCAGCTCGATGGACTGCATGGAGTCCAGCCCCAGGTCGCGCAGCGGCGTCTCGGGGGTCAGCTCGCGGTCGCCGCGCGCGGGCAGGAAGCGGGTCAGCAGTGCGGTGAAGCGCTCGTCCATGGCGTGGTCGGTCCTTTCGGGTCAGTGGGGAGCTCGGGTCAGTTCGAGGCGGGAGGCGTGGACCAGCCGGTCGCCGTCCACCACGGCCTCCACGGGGCAGGGCTGGCCGAGGAAGGCGACCAGGGAGGCGTACAGGCCGTACGCGCCGACGTTCGGCACGGCGAGCAGGTCGCCCGGCCTCAGCCGCGGCAGCCGGGCGGTGCGCGACCAGGTGTCCAGCGGCGTGCACAGCGGTCCGGCCACGACGGTCGGCTCCGCCGGCCCGTCACCCGCCGGGTGGACCAGCGAGGGGGTGAGCGGTGGCAGGCGGCGCAGCCCGGACATGCCGCCCAGGTGGTTGATGCCGGACTCCAGCACGACGACTTCGCGACCGTGCGACCGCTTCACGTCGAGCACGGCGGTCACCAGCGACCCGGCGGTGCCGACGAGGTAGCGGCCGGACTCGAAGACGACCTCCGGCGCTCCCCCGCGCCAGCCGGGCGCGTGCTCGTCGAGCAGGTCGTGCAGGCCCTCGCGCAGCCCGGTCAGGTCGAGCGCGCCGCCCTCCTTGGCGAACGGCGCGCCGAACCCGCCGCCCAGGTCGAGCACGTCGACCCGGAAGCCCTCGGCGCGCAGCTTCGCCGCGGTGGCCAGGCTGCGGCCGAACTGGGCGAGCAGGTCGTCCACGCCCGCCAGGTTGGTGCCCATGTAGAGGTGCAGGCCCACCACCTCGACGTGGTCGCGGTCGCCGAAGCGGGTGGGCTCGGCGAGCACCCAGCCGACGTCCGCGCCGAACTGCGAGGTGACGCCGGTCATGGTGAGGCCCTGGCCCGGTTCCGGCTGGTCGTCGTTGATCCGCAGCAGGGCCCGGACCCGGACCGACTCCACGCGGGCCACCGCGTCCAGCTGGTCCAGCGCGTGCGGCGAGTCGACGGAGAACTCCCGCACGCCCAGGCGCAGGGCGCGGGCGAGGTCGGCGTCCCGCTTGCCCGGCCCGTTGTAGAGCAGGGTGCCCGGGTGCCACCCGGCGGCGAGCGCGGCGTCCAGCTCGCCCGGCGAGCAGACCTCGGCCCGCGCGCCGCCCTCCCGCAGCGCGGCGAGCACGTGCGGGTGGGGGTTGGCCTTGAGCGAGTAGTAGAGGCCGGCCGGCTCGGGCAGCGCCGCGCGCAGCCGCGCGAGGTTCGCGCGCACCTCGGCCAGGTCGTAGACGTAGGCGGGGGTCTCGACGCCCTCCCGCAGCGCGGTGGCGACCGCGCGGTTCGCGGGCACGGCGCGGTCCTCCGCCCCGCCCCCGGTCCGGTGCTCAGACACCGCTGGTCACCTCCCGCAGCAGGGCCTTGCGGTCGACCTTCCCGTTGCCGGTCAGCGGGAGCGAGGGCGCCACCACGCACCGGTGGGGGATCTTGAACTCCTCGATCTCCTCCTTCAGCAGCGCGGTCACCTCGTCCGCGGTGAGCTGCCCGACGACCACCAGCACCGCGGACCGGTCCCCGTCCGGCGGGAGCACCACCGCGGACTCCACGCCGGGCACCCGCCGCACGGCGGCCTCGACCTCGGTCGCGCTGACCCGGAAACCGCGCTGCTTGTAGATGTCGTCGCGGCGGCCGTCGAAGTACACGTAGCCGTCCTCGTCGAGCCGGCCGTAGTCGCCGGTGCGCAGCTCCGGGAACAGCCCCTCGGCGCGGTGGAAGCGCTGGGCGGTCAGCTCCGGCCGCCGCCAGTAGCCCGCCATCACGTTGGGCCCGCGCACGACCAGCTCGCCGATCTCGCCCGGCGGCAGCCGCCTGCCCTCCTCGTCGATCGCGAACAGCTCGGTGCCCGGCAGGGCGCGGCCGGACGCGCCGGGTCGCTCCAGGTCGCCGTCCGGCGGCATGATCGCGGCCCGCTTGCACTCGGTGAGGCCGTACATCAGCTGCACCCGCAGGGTGGGGATCGCGGCGCGCAGCACGGCCAGCGGCTCGACCGGCATGGCCGCGCCGGTGTTGGTCAGCAGCCTCAGCGGCGGCGCGCCCGCACCGCCGGCGCGCTTGACCAGCCGGGCCAGCGTCTCGGCCACGGCGGGCACCGAGGCCAGGACCGTGGCCCGCGCCCCGACCAGGTTGCGCAGCAGGGACGGCCCCACCTCGGCCGGCTGCCCCAGCCGCACGTGCGCGCCGCTCACCGCGCCCAGGAACAGCTGGTAGAGCCCGTAGTCGAAGGACAGCGGCAGCGGGCAGTAGACGACGTCGTCCGGGCGGTAGGCCAGTTGGGACTGGATCGCGCCGACCGCGAACACGGCCTGCTGGTGCGTGCTCACCACGGCCTTGGGCAGCGAGGTGGTGCCGGAGGTGTAGATGAGGCAGACCGGGTCCACCGACAGCGGGCCCGGCAGGTCGGCGCGGGCGGGCGCGTCGGCGAAGGCGGCGGCCTCGACCTCCCGGGGCCCGACGGCCCGGATGCCGCGGTCCCGCGCCGCGGCCCGCGCCTCCTCCTCGGCGGCGACCAGCAGGGCGGGTTCGCTGTCGTGGAGCACGTGCTCCAGCGGCCGGCCGCGGGTCTGCTCGTGCAGGACGGTGAACGCCGCGCCGAGCCGCGAGGCCGCGTACACCAGCACCGGGACCACCGTGCCGGACGGCGCGACCAGGACGACCCGGTCGCCCCGGGACACGCCCCGGTCGGCCAGCCACGAGGCCAGCCGGCGGCTGCCCTCCGCCACCTGCCGGTGGGTGAGCACGTCGGTCGCGGTGGACACCGCGGGCCGGTCCGGCCAGTTCCGCTCCGCCGCGTCGATCAGGTCGTGCAGCAGGGTCGTCATTCCGGTCCTCCGGAGGAGCGCGAGACGAGACGGCACAGGTCGTCGAGCCGGTGCAGGTTCTCCGGCACCAGGTCGTCGGCGTCGAACTCGACGCCGAGGGCGGACTCCAGGCGCTCGACGATGTCGACCACCCGGAACGAGGAGAACGACGGGAAGGACGGGAACGGCTCGCCGGCCAGGACCTCGGCGGGGTCGACCTTCAGCACCCGGGCGACCACGGCCGCGACCTCCCGCCGCAGCCCGTCGAACACGACCCGGTCGGCCGCGAGCAGGTCGGCGAGCCGGGGCAGCACGCCGGGCGGTTCCGGCCGGCCGCGCGCCACCCGGCGGTAGGCCAGGTAGGTCTGCTCGGCCAGCGCCCCCCACTGCCGGACGTGCTCCTCGAACGCGGCGGGCTCGTCGTGGCACGCGGCGTGCAGCCGCCGGGACCTGGCCAGCAGCCACGTCTCCAGGGTCAGCCGGCCCAGCGCGGCCACCCGGTCCGGGTGCTCCCGGTACGCCCGCACGTAGGCGTCCACCACGTCCGGTTCGGCGTGGTCCTGCCGCGGCCGGACCGCGGCGGGCGGGTCCACCGGTTCGAGCCGGAACACCCGCGCCCCGTCCGGGATCGCGGCCGACAGCTCCGCCGCGGACAGCTCCCAGCGGCCCGGTCGCGCCGGGCCCCATCGGGTGTCGTTGTGGTAGGCGTCGTGCACGGCGAAGCCGTCCGGCCCCGCCTCCACCAGGAAGCTGTGGTCCATGTGCTCGTGCCCGCGGTAGGGCACCCACGGCAGGTGGAACGCGTCCGCGACCACGTACACCAGGTCCGGCGGCAGGTCGGCCGCCGTGGCGGCCTCCCACCTGCCGGTCACGGCCAGGCCGAGCAGGTGGCGGGCGTCGAGCAGGTGGTCGTCGAGGGTCCGCTCCACGGTGGGCAGCCCGTCCGGGCCGGGCACGGGCGCGAACCGCAGCCGCGCGCCGAGGGCGAGGTGCCGCCCGGGGCCGTGCCGGCGGTCCGCCAGCAGCGCCAGGTTGGCCTGCAGGCAGTCCAGCAGCTCGGCGCGCACGACGACGTCGGTCGAGGCGGTCACACCCGTGCCCCTTCCACGCGCGGCAGCCCGGCCACCGCCGCCAGCAGCGCCTCTTCCGCCGGGGCCTGGTCGCTCAGCTCGCCGTCCAGCAACTGCTGGTAGGCCGCCAGGTCCAGGTAGCCGTGGCCGCTGACGCAGACCAGCACGCCGCGCTCGGCGCCGTCGGCCGCGAGCCGCGCCGCGGCGGCCAGCGCGTGCCCGGACTCCGGCGCGGGCAGCACCGTCTCGCGCACGGTGAAGCGGCGACCCGCCTCCAGCGCCTCGACCTGGTCCACCGCGACGGCGTCGACCTGGCCCGCGTGCCGCATCGCGGAGACCAGCTTGGCCGCGCCGTGGTAGCGCAGGCCCGCCGAGTGCGAGTCCGGGATCGAGTAGGAGCTGCCGATCGTGTACATGGCCTCCAGCGGGCCGGTGCCGGTGGCGTCGGTCCGGTCGTAGGCGTACACGCCCCTGGTCAGCTTGGGCGTGGAGCTGGACTCGGCGGCGACGAGCCGGGGCGGCCGGGTCCCGGTGGCGGCGGCCTCGGCGTGGAACGGCAGCGCGATGCCGCCGAAGTTCGAGCCGGCGCCGACGCAGCCGACCACCGCGTCCACGTCGGCGTCCAGCTCCGCGAGCTGCGAGATGGCCTCGATGCCGATCACCGACTGGTGCAGGATGCTGTAGGTCTCGCCGCTGCCGATGCAGAACGCCGCGCCCTCCTTGCCGGCGGCGTACTCCACGGCCTCGCCGATGGCCAGCGACAGGCTGTTGCCCTGCCCCTCGGTCTCGCGGGAGACCTTCGTGGTGCCGGTCGGGCTGGCCAGCACCTCCGCGCCGAGCATCCGCATCAGCACGCCGCGGTAGGGCTTGCGGGCCAGGCTCGACCCGACCATGAACACCGTGCAGCGCAGGCCGAACAGGGCGCAGGCGGCGGCCAGGGCGGTGCCCCACTGGCCCGCGCCGGTGCCGGTGACCAGCTCCCGCACCCCGGCGCGCTTGTAGTAGTACGCCTGGGCCAGCGCGGTGTTGAGCTTGTGGCTGCCGGAGATGTTGCCGCCCTCGTACTTCACGTAGACCGGCACCTTCGCGCCCACGGCCTCCTCGAAGCCCGTGGCCCGCCACAGCGGGGTCGGCCGGAACTTGCGGTAGGCGTCCAGCACCTCGTCGGGGATCGGCCAGTACTCGCGCGGCTGGAGGCTCTGCCGCACCAGCTCCATCGGCAGGTTGACGCCGATGCCGTTGCCGCCGGAGGTCTCCGGGGAGCGGTCCTCGGGCAGCGGGGTGGTCAGGTGGGGCAGCACGCTGCGCCACCGGGTCGGCATCGCGGTCATCGGGCCGCCTCCACCGCGTCGAGCACGACGTCCACCAGGTCGTCGACGGTGGTGAAGGTGCGGCCGACGAACAGGTCGTCGGGCAGCGTCACGCCCAGCTCGTCCTCCAGCCGCACGAGCATCCCGACGAAGCCGAACGAGTTGACCCGCAGCAGCTCCCCGTTCAACGGCTCGTCGCCGGGGACGGCGTCGGGGTCGATCGACAGCCGCGACTCGGCGATCACGACGGTCTTGACCGTGCGGGTGACGGTCACGCGGTCCAGTGCCTCGACGGACATCAGTGCTCCCTTTCGGCGCGCAGCGCACCGCGGGCCTCGACGACCCAGGTGTGGGTGAGCAGCGCTGAGACGGTCACCGGGCCGCGCACGTGCAGCCGGCCGGTGCTGATGGAGATCTCGGAGCCCAGCCCGAGGGTCGGGCCGTCGTGCAGCCGCAGCGAGCCGTTCACCACGACCGCGGCGGCGTCCACGCCGCGGGTGAACCGCTCGACCACGGACTCGTCGGCGCTCACCACGCCCTCGGTGTGGGCCGACCCGTAGCGGCGGACGTGCTCGACCGCGGCGTCCACACCGGCCACCGGCAGCACGCCGATGGTCGGGTCCAGGAACTCGCGGCCGAGGTCGTGCGGCGCCAGCTCGGCGATGCGCACGCCGCCGCCCGGTCGGGCCCGCAGCCCGCCGCCGAGCTTGAGGGTCACGTCGGCGCCGGTGCGGACCACCTCCTCGACGAAGTCGTCGGCCACGTGCTCGTCGACGAGCACCAGCTCCAGCGTGTTGCAGGCGGAGGGCTCGGCGAGCTTGCTGTCCAGGGCGATCTCGGCGGCCCGCGAGAGGTCCGCGCTGCCGTGCACGTAGAGGTGGTTGACGCCGCCGCCGCTGGCGATGACCGGCACGGAGCCGGCCGTGCGGCAGAAGTCGATCAGCGCGGGGCTGCCGCGCGGGATCAGCACGTCCACCGCGTCCGGCCGGCGCAGCAGCGCCCGCAGCACGGAGCGGTCCGGGTCCTCGATCACGCTGACCAGCCCGGCCGGCAGCCCGGCGGAGACCAGGGCCTCGTGCACGGCGGTGGCCAGGGCGGCGTCGGTGCCCGCCATCTCCTTGCCGCCGCGCAGCAGCACGCTGTTGCCGGCCACCACCGGGATCAGCGCGCCCTCGACGGTGACGGTGGGCCGGGCCTCGTAGACCATGAAGACCACGCCCAGCGGCTTGGGCACCTTGCGCAGCGCGCCCCAGTCGCCGATCGGGACCGGCGGCGCGGGCGTGGTCGCCGGGCCCAGCTCGGCGGTCACCGCGTCGATCAGGCGCAGCAGGCCGCCCAGGTGGTCCTCGGTGAGCCGCAACCGCTCGACCAGCACGGGGGCCAGCCCCCGGCGCTCGGCGGCGGCGACGTCCTCCTCGTTGGCCTTGAGGATCAGCGGCCACGAGCTGGTCAGGTGCTCGGCGAGCGCGCCGCAGTAGCGGCGGTAGGCCGGGTCACCGACCGGTGGCGCCGCGTGCAGCGCGGCGCGTGCGGAACTCAGCAACTGCTCGGTCATGGTCTCCTCACCACATGAACTGGCCGCCGTCGACGATCAGCTTCTGGCCCGTCAGGTAGCCGCTCTGCGGGCTGACCAGGAACTCCAGGGCGTCGGCGATGTCGTCGGTGGAACCGATGCGTCGTTGGGGGATCTCGGCCAGCACCGCGGCCAGCCGGTCGGGGTCGTCGAGCCGGAACCGGGTCCGCAGCTCTTCGGTGTCGGTCATGCCGGGGATCAGGCAGTTCACCCGCACGGTCGGGGCCAGCTCCAGCGCGAGGCACTTGGTGAGCTGGAGCAGCCCGGCCTTGCTGGCGCAGTAGTTCACGCCGTTGAGGCGGGGGCGGATGCCGGTGGTGGCGCCGATGTTGACCACGTTCCCGGAACCGGCCGCGAGCATGGCCGGGGCCAGCGCCCTGGTCAGCCGGAACGGGCCGGACAGGTTGGTGTCCAGGACCGCGGACCAGTCGTCCTCGGACATCTCCAGGAACGGCCGGTCGATGTTGACGCCGGCGTTGTTCACCAGCACCGAGGGCGTCCCGTGCGCGGCGAGCAGCCGTTCGGCCCACGAGGCGACCGCCGCCGCGTCGGCGACGTCGACCCGGTCCGCGGCCACCCGGTCGCCGTGCTCGGCCACCAGCCGTTCCGCGGCGGCCGCGTCGCCCCGGTACAGCGCCACGACGCGGTACCCGAGCTTGACCAGGCGGGTGGTGAGGGTCAGGCCGATGCCCCTGGTGCCGCCGCTGACCACGGCGAGCCGGTCAGTCATCGAGGAACTCCTTGGTGTGCGCGACCAGGGTGGGCAGGTGGTCGGGGTCGAAGACGTCGAAGTGGCCGCAGTCCAGGCGCCTGGTCCGCAGGCGCGGCGCCAGCTCGGGCCACCGGGTGTCGGTGTTGTCGGGGCAGCGGACCAGCAGCGCCGGCCCGTCGTAGCGGGCGCGCACGCGGTGCCGGTCGAGCGCCCGCAGGTGGGCGTCGGTGACGGCGGCGACGCGGCGCCGGTCGTCCTCGGTGGGCGTGAACCCGGCGGAGGCCACGACCCGCGCGCGCAGCCCGTCGTCCACCGGTTCCGGGTCGGCGGTGCTGTCCACCATCACCACGGCGGGCCGCGCGCCCCGCTCGGCGAACCTGACGGCCAGCTCCCAGGCCAGCACGCCGCCCATCGACCAGCCGAACAGCAGGGCGGGCGGCCGGTCGACGAGGGCCGCGTAGCGGTCGGCCATCGCGATCAGGTCGTCGTCGGGGACCTCGCCCGGCAGCAGGCCGGCGGCGCGCACCGCGCGCACCGGGCCGCGCGCGGCCAGTTCGGCGGCGATGCCGAGGTACGGGCCGATGCCGCCGCCCGCCGGGTGCAGCAGCAGGGTCGGCGCGCCGG
>NZ_JBHWIE010000263.1:0-9791 GCF_042732085.1 Actinosynnema sp. NPDC059797 | reverse complement strand
GCGGGGGACCACCCCGTCAGCCGTTCGCGGGCCCCGTCCACCCCTGCGGCACGTGCCCGACCCGCACCCGCTGCGGGTGGTCGCCCACCGGCACCGAGACCAGCTTGCGCCCGGTGGCGAAGTCGATCGCGGTGACCTGGTCGGCGCCGCTCTCGGAGATCACGCAGGCCCGGCCGTCGCCGCTGACCGTGGCCCAGTACGGCTTGGCCGCCGGCACCAGCGGTCCCTCGCGCAGCGACGCGCGGTCCACGACGGTGGCGTAGTCGTCCATGGTCCCGGCGACGCACAGCTTGTCGCCGGCCGGGCTCATGGACATGCCGTGGTGGCGCGAGTCGTTGACGAAGGTGGTGCGGTCGTCGCTCGTGGCCGGGTTCTTGGGCAGCTCCTTGACGCGGGTGATCCGGTCGGCCGCCACGTCGTACTCCAGGAACCCGTTGAAGAACGAGACCTGGAAGTACAGCGTCGACTCGTCCGGGGTGAACGCCACCGGGCGCACCGAGTCCGACAGGTCCGACCGGCCGAACGCGTCCAACCGCTGCCGCATGTCGACCACCCGCTCCTGCCGGAAGCCGGCGGTGTCGACGACGGTGATCCGCCGGTCCCCCTTGGTGAAGTCCAGGGCCGGGTCGTCGAGGTCGGTGTTGACCTCGCCGATGGACATGTTCCACAGGCGCCGGCCGCCGTCGGTGAAGACGTTCTCGTGCGGCTTGTCGCCGGTGGCGAACTTCCCGACCTCGCGGCCGGTGACGATGTCCAGGACGTGCACGGTGTTGGACGTCGAGGCCGACACCGCGACCCGCAGGCCGTCGGGGGAGACGGCCATGTGGTCGGACCGGAACCCCGACACCGGGAAGCGCCACCTGATCCGGCCGGTGGCCAGGTCGATCGACACCACGTCGGCGAAGCTGGGCCGCGACGCCACCACGGCCGAGCCGTCCGGCGTGGTGTACATGTCGTCGACGAACTGGTCGTGCCCCTCGCCGGGGCCGTGGCGGATGCCCAGGAAGAAGATCAGCTTGATCGGGTTGAGGTAGATCTCCCGCAACCGCTCCTCCCGGTCGGGGATGATGTTCACCCGCCCGATCCGGCCGAAGTCCCCGGTGGAGGCGATGACGTCCGCGGTGCCGTCCCAGTTGTTGCCCACGAACATCACCTCCCGCAGTTGCGCGGCGCCCGCCGGGGCGGCCGGCCCGGCGGCGACCAGCCCGGCGGCCACCAACCCCGCGGTGATCAGCCCGGACAGCCGCGCGCGTCGGCCGCGGTGCAACGATGTCTTGGTCATGCGGACTCCCAACCGAAACGGCTCTGTTCGCGGCGGAAAGGCTCGAACCGGCGGTCGCCCGGCGGGCGACCGTGTTGCTACTCTGCGGTAGCCACAGCGAACCAGTGGGTGGCGCACCCGTGGTAGGGGCGGCCGGCCAACAACCCGGCGAGCCTGTTGTGGCCCTGCCACAGCGCCGTGGTCGGGAGGAGCCGTGCCCGCAGCGAACCGGAGCGCGCTGCTCCGCGAGGTGCTCAAGGCGATGTCCGAGGACGGCCGCGTCCTCGACGAACTGGTCCTGGCGGCCCGGACCCACTCACCTGAGGTCGCACGCCTGCCCGAGGCCGAGAACCGCCGCCACGTCCAGGTGCTGCTGGCCGCCGGCCTGGACTCCCTGGCCCGCCCGGGGCACCCCGACGACCGGGACTTCGCCACCGCCGAGGCGCTGGGCGCGGACCGCGCCGCCCAGGGCGTGCCCATCACCGCCCTGCTGTGCGGCGTCCAGGCCGGCCGCACCCGCGCGGTGCGCATCGCCATCGACCGCAGCCGCGCCGCCGGCGTGCCCGACGACGTGATCCTGGAGGCGGTCCTCGACCTGGACCGCTACACCGGCGCGCTGGAGCGCCACATCGTCAACGGCTACCACACCGCCGAGCTCCAGCTCTCCCGCACGACCCGCGACGTGCGCACGCAACTGCTGCGCGGGCTGCTGCTGCCCGGCGACCGGGAACCGCCGCCCGCCGACGACCTCCGCCAGGCCGGGCTGCGGCCGGACGGCCGCTACCACTGCGTGGTCTCCGACGTCACCGACCCCTCGCGGGCCCGGGCCCTCGAACAGCGGCTGCTCGGCCTCGGCGGCGCCTACGGCCTGGTCGAGGGCAGGCTCACCGGTGTGGCGGCCCGGCTGCCGACCGCCGACGACCTCGCGCCCGACGTGCTGCTGGTCGTCGCGCCCGACGCGGCCCTCGGGGAGCTGCGCGACATCCACGCCCTGTGCGCCGCCGCGCTGCCGATCGCCGCCGGGCAGGGCCTGCGCGGCGTGCACCACCTGACCGAGCTGGCCGGTGAGACCGCGCTGGCCGCGCAACCCCTGCTCGCCGACCTGCTCGTGGACGGCGCGCTCGGCCGGCTCGACCCCGCCGACGACTTCCACCGCGAACTGGCCTGCACCGCGCTGGCCTACCTGGACCACGGCCGCCGCCTCGGCCACACGGCCGCCGCCCTGCACCTGCACCCCAACACCGTCCGGTACCGCCTCGACCGCCTGGCCGAGTTCACCGCCCTGCCGCTGGACGAACCGGCCGCCGACACCCGCTCGACCGTGCTCGACACCCTGCGCGCCTGGTGGGCGCTGCGCACCTGGCTGGGCCGCCGCCCCGTCGACCGCCGCCCCGCCGACTTCCGCCCCGCGCTCCGCCGGGCGGCCCCACCCGCCCTCAGACCCCGAGCGGCGAGTCCGCCGGCCGCGCCTCGGTGAGCGCGCGGAACAACCAGCCGTCCTCTCTGGGCAGCACGCTGTTCCACACCTCCACGACCCGGTGGTCGACCACGCCGCGATAGGTGTAGGTCTTCGGCGTCGACGGGTTGGTGCGCAACAGGACCAGGTTCAGCGCGGCGGCCCAGAGCACCAGCCGTTCCAGCGCCTCCACCGTCGAGCACGACGGCGGCACCGCACCCCTCAGCACGCCGCGGTGGTCGATCTCCCACAGCAGTCCCCGGTCGTGCAGCGCGCGGTCGAGCCCGGCGCCGTAGCGGTTCATCGCTTCCGCGACGGCTGTGTTGACCGTGCAGGTCATGGTGGACATGCGGTTCCGGCTCCCGTGCGATCGAGGACGACGACGCCGGCATCATTCCAATCGGGACACTTCCTCGATCAGGCGATCACCGAGCCCCACCGGTCAACACGCCCGCCGGCACGGGTCGGCCCACCCGTCCGCCGGCGGGTTTCACCGGTTCGAGGCATGGTTCGGTGCCCACCCGCGGTCCACACTGGAGCGAGGCCGTCCACCGACCCGGAGGAGCCCGTTCCACCGTGAGCACCGACGAGCGCGTCCGGACCGCCGGGCCGGCGCTCCGGCGCCGGGTCCGGCGCGTGCGGGAGGCCGTGGCGCTCCCCGGTCCCTTCCCCGTCGCGCCCGAGGGCAGCGGGCTGGCCACCGTGCCGGGTGACGCGGGCCTCCCACTGGTCGGGCACACCTTCACCGCGACGCGCGACCCCGTGGGGTGGGGCAGGGACCGGCTGGCCGAGCACGGCCCGGTGAGCTGGTCGTGCGGCTTCGGCAGGCGCATCGTGTCGGTGGTGGGGCCGGAGGCCGCCGAGGCCGTGCTGGTCAACCGGGAGCGGGTGTTCGCCGCGCGGCCCGGGTGGGAGCACTTCCTGGGTCCGTTCTTCCGCGGCGGCCTGCTGACGCTGGACGGCGACGAGCACGTGCGGCAGCGCCGCGTGGTGCAGCAGGCGTTCACGGCCGACCGCCTGCGCGGCTACCTGGACCGGATGAACCGGGTGATCGCGGCGGGTCTCGACGGGTGGCGGCCGGCGGACCCCTTCCCGGTGGTGCCCGCGGTCAAGCGGCTGACCCTGGGGCTGGCCGCCGACGTCTTCCTCGGCGCCGGGCTGGGCCGCGAGGCGGAGGTGGTCCGGGCGGCGTTCGCGGACATGACCAGGGCCGTGACGGCCGTCGTGCGGGTCGGCCTCCCCGGCACGCGGTGGGCGCGCGGCCTGGCCGGTCGGCGCGCCCTGGAGGGGTTCTGCGCGCAGCGCCTGCCCGCCAAGCGCGCGGGCGCCGACCCCGACCTGTTCGGGATGCTGTGCCACGCCCGCGCCGACGGCGGCCTCAGGTTCGACGACACCGAGGTGGTCGACCACGTCATCGGCCTGCTGCTGGCCGCGCACGACACGACCACCTCGGCGCTCGGCTCGATGATCTACCGGCTGGCCCGGCACCCGGAGTGGCAGGACCGGGCGCGGGCGGAGTCGCGGGCGCTGGGCGGGGAGGTCGTAGAGTGGGACGACCTGGGCCGGCTGACCGCGCTCGACCTCGTGGAGAAGGAGTCGCTGCGGCTGGTCACCCCGATCCCGGTCTACCCGCGGCAGACCGCGCGGGACACCGCGCTGCTGGGCCACCACCTGCCCGCCGGCACCCTGGTGACGGTCACGCCCCAGGTGAACCACCACCTGCCGGAGCTGTGGCCGGACCCGGAGCGGTTCGACCCCGAGCGGTTCGCCGTGCACCGCCGCGAGGACCGGGTGCACCGCTACGCGTGGACGCCCTTCGGCGGCGGGGTGCACAAGTGCGCGGGCGCCCAGTTCGCCGACGTGCACGTCAAGGCGTTGCTGCACCAGGTGCTGCTGCGCTTCCGGTTCACCGTCGCGCCCGACTACGAGACCCGCTTCGACTTCTCCGCGCTGCCGGTGCCCCGGGACGGCCTGCCCGTGCGGCTGGAGCGGATCGGGTGAGGTCTTAGAACCCGGGCAGCAGCCGGGTCAGCTCGGCGGGTGCCGGGACGGTCAGCACGCGGCTGTCCGGCACCCTGGCCACCAGGCCGCGCGCCAGGAACGCGTCCAGCACGGCCTTGCCCAGCACGCCGCCCAGGTGTGGCAGGCGGTGGGTGCGGTCCAGGCAGGCGGTGGCGAGCTTGCGGCGGCCCGGGGCGAGCGCGGCCAGGTCCACGCCCAGTTCGGCGAAGGCGTCCCGGTCGGGCCCGAGCGCGACCTCGTCGCCGAGGCCGTCCGGCGGGCGCAGCGCGCCGCGCTCGACCAGGGTCGCGAACGCGGTGACGCCGAGCCGCCCCGCCGCGTGGTCGTAGCAGGTGTGCGCGAGGTCGGCGGGTGACGGCTCCCGGTCGGGCGGCCCGACCGCGTCCACGCCCCGCGCGTAGTGGGCCAGCGCCGCCAGCACCTCGCCCAGGCCGGGCGCGGCCCGGTAGACCGAGTGCCGCCCGGCGCGCTCCGCGGTGACGAGGTCCTTCTCCCGCAGCCGGGCCAGGTGGTTGCCCAGCCGGGACGCGGACACGCCGATGGCGTCGGCCAGTTGGCTGGAGGTGTGCGGTCCCTCGGCGGCCAGCAGTTGCAACGCGGTCAGGCGCACGGGGTCGGCCAGCTCGGCGGCCAGCGCGGTGACCGCGGCGACCACCCGGTTCTCCGGATCGACCCAACCCGCCACGAGCACCACGCTATCACCCTTCAGGTGGACGTGAACCATGACTGGTCCTACAGTCACCATTCACGAACCCTTGAAAGGTGGTGGACGGTGGGTGAGGTCGAGACCTGGTTGCGCCGGCTGATGTGGGCGCGCGGCGTCTCCGCGGCGGGCGACGGCCTGTGGTTCACGATCTGGGCGCTGTACTTCACCCGCGTCGGCGGCCTGCCGCCGGTCGTGGTCGGCGTCGCGATGGCCGTCGCGGGCGCGGTGGGCCTGGTCGCGGCGGTGCCCCTGGGCGCGCTGGCCGACCGGTTCGACGCCCGCCACGTGCTGGCCGCCACGACGACCCTGCGCGGCCTCGCCATGGCCTGCTACCCGTTCGCCGAGGGCGCCTGGGCCTTCGTGCTGGTCACGGTGGTCTTCGTGGCCCCGGCCAACGGGGGCAACGCCGCCCGGACCGCGCTGCTCACCGGCCTGGTCGCCGACGGCGGCGAGCGCGTCGCCGTGCTGGCCCGGCAACGCGTCGCCCAGCACGTCGGGTACGCGGCGGGCGCGGGCGTCGGCGCGCTCGTGCTCGGCCTGGACGACCCCGCCGCCTACGCCGCGGCGATCACCGCGAACGCGGCGAGCTTCGCCGTGCTCACGGTGATCGCCCTGCGCGCACCCGCGCCGCGGCGGCCGACCGGCCGGTCCGCCTCGCCGCTGCGCGACCGCCCCTACCTCGCCGTGGCGGGTACGACCGCCGTGCTGTCGCTGTGCTGGGCGATGCTGTCCACCGGCGTCCCGCTGTGGACCTCGCGATCGTTGCCGCTGTCGCTGAGCGGGGTGCTGGTCGTGATCAGCTCCGCCGGCGTCGCGCTGCTCCAGGTGCCCGCGACCCGCCTGGCCACCACCACGTCCCGCGCGGCGCGCACGGCCGCCGCGTCCGGTGCGGCGCTGGCGGCGGCGTGCGTGCTGCTGGCGCTGTCCGGCGACGTCGGGCGGCACGCCGGGGTGGCCCTCGTCGTGGTCGCCGGGCTGCTGCACCTGGCCGGCGAGCTGGGGTACGTGGCGGCGAGCTGGCGGCTGTCGCTGTCGCTGATGCGCGAGGAGTCCCGCGGCGCCTACCAGGGCGTGACCGAGGCCGCCACGGCGACCGCCCAGATGGTCGGCCCGGCGTTCTTCACCGCGGGCCTCACCGCGTTCGACGCGGGCGGCTGGCTCCTGGCCGCCGCCGTGTTCCTGGCCGCCGGGTCGGCCGTCCCCGCGCTGACCCGGCGGGCCGAGCGGAGCCGCGAGCCGGCCCCCGCCTGACGGGGATCACGGTGCCAGGCGCGGGAACACGGGCGCGGGCGGCGACGTGGTGCCGCCCGCGCCGAGCTGCGCGCGCAGCCGGGCGCTCCCGTGCGGCAGGAACGGGCCCAGCTCGACGGCCAGCGCGCGGCACGTCCGCACCGCCGTGCCCAGCACCTCGTCCCGGTCCGCGCCGGCCAACGCCCACGGCCGGGCGTGCTCGACGTACCGGTTCGCCGCCGCGACCACCTCGAACAGGGCGGCCGTCGCCGCGCGGAAGTCGAACCGGGCCAGCGCCGCGTCCACCTCGGCGGGCAGCGCGACCACCTCCGGGAGCGGCGCGGCCGGGCTGATCCGGCCGCCCCGGGACCGGTGGGCCAGGGCGAGCACCCGGTTGACCAGGTTGCCCAGGCCGTTGGCCAGCTCGGCGTCGGCCCTGGCGAGCAGCCGCGCCTCGGTGAAGTCCGTGTCGCCGAGCGGGGCGACCTCGCGCAGCAGCCACCAGCGCACGGCGTCGGCGCCGTACCGGTCCACCAGGTCGAGCGGCCGGACCGCGTCGCCCGCGCTCTTGGCGATCTTCGCACCGCCCGCGGTCAGGTAGTCGTGGACGAAGACGGTGTCCGGCAACCGCTCGCCGGCCGAGAGCAGCAGCGCGGGCCAGTGCACCGCGTGGAAGCGCAGGATGCCCTTGCCGATCACGTGCACCCGCTCGGTCGCGCCCGCCCACAGCGCCGGGTTCGCGGTGAGGTAGTTGGCCAGGGCGTCCCACCACACGTAGACCACCTGGTCCGGGTCGCCGGGCACCGGGATGCCCCAGCCGCCCGACCGCGCCGCGGGCCGCGACACGCTGATGTCGGACAGCCCGGCGCGCACGAACGCCAGCACCTCGTTGCGCCGCGCGGCGGGCTCGACCCGGAGCCCGCCCGACTCCAGCAGGTCCAGCAGGCGGTCGGTGTACCGGGAGAGCCGGAAGAACCAGTTCCTCTCGCGCACCGGCTCCGGCGGCACGCCGTGCTCGGGGCAGCGACCGCCGCTCAGCTCGTCCTCGCGGTAGAACTGCTCGCAGCCCGCGCAGTACAGGCCCTCGTACTCGCGGAGGTAGAAGTCGTCGCGCGCGGCGCTCGCCAGCCACAGCCGCCGCACCCCGTCGAGGTGCCTGCGGTCGGCGCTGGTGCGGATGAAGTCGTCGACGGACAGGCCGAGCGGCGCGTGCAGGGCGGCGAACCTGGCGGCGTTGGCGTCCACGAACTCCCGCACGGTGACGCCGGCGGCCCTGGCCGCGGTCACGTTCTTCACCGCGTTGTCGTCGGTGCCGGTGAGGAGGTGGGCCCGGCCGCCGCGCAGGCGCCGGTGCCTGGCCAGCACGTCGGCCTGGACGAGTTCGAGCGCGTGCCCGAGGTGCGGCTCGGCGTTGACGTAGGGGATGGCGGTGGTGATGTAGGTGGTCATGCGTCCTCCCGCCCGACCGGCGGCGGAGGACGGACCCCGGCGACGGCCGGGGCTCGGTTCGAATTCGGTGTCAGCGCACGCCGACGTCGGGCCCCGGGGCGGGGCCCGACATCAGGCGGGAACAGGTGCGCACGACCCCATGGTGGCAGGGGCGCGGGCGGTGATCACCCGGTTTTCGCGGGCGGTCGTGCCGGGGGCGCGGTCAGGGCCGCAGGATCAGCGGTCAGGGCCTCGGGACCAGCGGTCAGGGGCGCAGGACCAGGCGGATCGGGTTGCCCTCCTTGCGGTTCAGGCGGTCGACGGCCTCGTGCGCCTGGTCGAGCGGCAGGACGTCGGTGATGGAGCGGCCGAAGTCGACCCGCCGGTGGGCCACCAGGTTCACCAGCTCGGTGAGGTGCTCCGGCTCGGAGCCGTAGTGGCCGCGCACCTGCTGCCGGAAGTAGCTGAAGGCGGTGCCGTCGGTGATGGTCAGCGGCTTGTTCGTCAGGCCGACCAGCACCAGCCGCCCCTCGGCGCCCAGGCAGCCGACGGCCTGCTCGCGCACCGCCGCCACCCCGGCGAAGTCGAAGGCCACCGCCAAGCCCCGCCCGCCGGTCGCCTCGCGCACCCGCTGCGGCAGCCCGTCGTCGGCCGCGTCGAGGGCCAGGTCCGCGCCGAACGCCAGGGCGCGCTCCCGCGCGGCGGGCAGCGGGTCGACGGCGATCACCGGCGCGGCCCCGACCAGGCGCAGCAGCTGCACGGCGTGCGCGCCCAGCCCGCCCGCGCCCCACACGCCCACCGCCTCGGCCGGGCGCACCGCGGCGGTGGCGGTGATCGCCGCCCACGGCGTGCTCACCGCGTCGGGCAGGATCGCCGCCTGCTCGAACGGCAGGGCGTCCGGGATGGGCACGACCGTGTCCGCCGCGGCCAGCGCGTGCTCGGCCCACCCGCCGTCGTAGTCGACCCCGCGGGTGTAGACCACGCCCGCCCGCTCCTCCCCGGCCTGGAGCAGCACCCGCTGGCCCTCGGCCACCCCGGTCACGCCAGGGCCGAGCGCGTCGACGGTGCCGGCGACCTCGTGCCCGAGGGTCACCACGTCGCCGGCCAGGAACAGCGGCGAGAGGGTGCCGTCGATCAGGTGCGCGTCGGACAGGCACACGCCGGCGGCGGCGACCGCGATGCGGACCTGCCCGGGGCCGGGCTCCGGCGCGGGCACCTCGTCGAGCGAGAGCGAGCGGGTCTTCACGTTCAACCGGGCGGCCAGCATGCGAACTCCTCGGCCGGGAACACGACCCCTCCGTCCTACGTCCGGTGGCAGGTGGCCGCAACAGCAGGAGGGGTGATCCGGTGTCGGGATGACCGGTCCGAGTGGACGTGGGCGGCCTCGCGGCCTGACCGGCGCGGCCTGACCGGCGCGGCCCGGTCGGCGTGGCCTGACCGGCGTGGTCGTCACACCACCGCCGTGGCCGTCACCTCACCGCCGCGGCCTCGGCGACGGGCGCCCCGGCCAGGTGTTCGCGCAGGGCGTCCGCGAACGCGGCGGCGGGCACCCACCCGTCCGCCTCGCGCGCCCCCTCGGGCAGCTCGACCACCAGCAGCGGTTCCGCGCCGATCTCGACGCGGTCCCCGGCCGGGTAGGCGCGCAGCCCCGGCACGCCCGGCCACACCGGCACGTCCGCCTCCACCCC
>NZ_JBHWIE010000262.1:0-9831 GCF_042732085.1 Actinosynnema sp. NPDC059797 | reverse complement strand
GGGTGCTGCTGATCGACGTCGACGGCGTCGTCGGGCCGGACGCGCCGCGCCCGGAGCTGGTGCGCGAGCGGGTCGCGGCGGTGCTGCGCGCGGCCGGGCCGGTGCACCACGCGCTGGCCTGCTACACCGGCGAGCCGACGGGGCTGGACGAGCTGGGCAGCGTGCTCGCCGAGCTGGGGGTGCCGAGCCGGGCGGTGCCGCCCGGTCGCGGCGCGGTGGCGGGCGCCCTGCTCGCGCACGCCCGCTACGCGCACGGCCGGGGGTGCCGGGCCTTCGCCCTCGTCGCGGACCACCACGACCTCACGCCCGGGTGCGTGGACGTCGTGGACGGGAGCGGCCGGTCCGCCGTCGTCCGGGCGGCGCGGGCGGCGTGGGCCACCGCGGTCGCCGTCGCGTTGGGACGGACGTTGGGTGAACGGGTCTCGCGTTCCGCGCGAAAGCACCTGCGCAAGTCCCCCTGAAGGCGGTGTGCCGCCGGTCGGGTCGCCACCTGCGCCTGATCGACCCTTGACGGTAAAGCGCCCGTCATCTTAGGGTCCGGCAACTCGAAATATTTCACCTAGCACAACGAAAGTTTCGAAGTGACATCGCGAGGAAGCGAGAGACACTGATGAAGTCGACCCACCTGGTCACCGCCGCAGTCGCCGCGGTGGCGCTGTCGGTGCCGTTGACGCTCGTGGCCTCGGCCGCGCCGGCGGCCGACCACCGGCCGGGCCACGCCAAGAAGGACACCCTGCGCAAGGCCGCCCCCAAGGGCTTCTACATCGGCACCGCCGCGGCCGGCGGCGGTCACCACGAGGAGCAGCCCTACCCCGACCCGTTCACCTCGGACCAGCAGTACCGCAGGCTGCTGGCCGCGGAGTTCAACTCGGTGTCGCCCGAGAACCAGATGAAGTGGGAGTACCTGCGCCCCGATCGGGACACCTACAACTTCGGCATGGCGGACAAGATCGTCAAGTTCGCCCGGCAGAACGGGCAGGTGGTCCGCGGGCACACCCTGCTGTGGCACAGCCAGAACCCGGCCTGGCTGGAGCAGGGCACCTTCTCCAAGGAGGAGCTGCGCGAGATCCTCCGGGAGCACATCTTCACCGTGGTCGGCCGCTACCGGGGCCAGATCCAGCAGTGGGACGTGGCCAACGAGATCTTCAACGAGGCCGGCCAGCTGCGCAGCGAGAACATCTGGATCCGGGAGCTGGGTCCGGGCATCATCGCGGACGCGTTCCGCTGGGCCCACCTCGCCGACCCCAAGGCGAAGCTGTTCTTCAACGACTACGGCGTGGAGGGCGTCAACGCCAAGAGCGACGCCTACCTCGCGCTCATCAAGCAGTTGCGCGCCCAGCGGGTGCCCGTCCACGGGTTCTCCGCGCAGGCGCACCTGAGCACGCGGTACGGCTTCCCGGGTGACCTCCAGGTCAACCTCCAGCGCTTCGACGACCTCGGGCTGGAGACGGCGATCACCGAGCTGGACGTGCGGATGGACCTGCCGGAGAGCGGCGTGCCCACCGAGGCCCAGCTGGCGCAGCAGGCCGACTACTACCAGCGCACGCTCGACGCGTGCCTGAAGGTGGACGACTGCAACTCCTTCACCATCTGGGGCTTCACCGACCGGTACTCGTGGGTCCCGGTGTTCTTCCAGGGTGAGGGCTCGGCCACGGTGATGACGGAGGACTTCACCCGGAAGCCCTCCTACTACGCCCTGCGCGACTCCTTGGAGAAGGCGGGCAAGAAGCGCCGCTGACGCGACGCGACGACCACTCCCGGGGGGTGGCTGTGGAGGGAGGGTGGCAGCGGGCCGCCCTCCCTCCGTCGCGTGGTGGGCGGAACCGGTCCGGCCCGGTTCAGCCCTCGGCGGCGGGGATCTCCTCGATCAGGTCGGCCGCGAGGGCCGCCGCGGGCTCGCGGTAGCGGGCGTGGAGGTCGTGGAACAACTGCTCGGCGTGGATGGCCGGCCAGTCCTCGTCCAGGTGCTCGGCGGGCAGGTGGGGGTCCTGCCGCACGAGCTGCAGCCAGTCGGTGTGCAGGACCAGCAGCCGCGCCAGGTCGTCGGGCAGCGCGGGCAGGGGGGCCGGTTCGCCCCAGCGCGCGGTGAACGCCCGGTAGCGCGCCGCGATGGCGGCGGTGTCGAACGCCCGGCGCACGAGGTCGGCGGACCCGGTCGGCTTGTCGGGCCGCGCGGTGAACACGGTGACGTGGTCGGTCAGGCCCAGCCGGTCGACGATCCCGGCGGCGTCGCGGGTGCCCGGCGCGATCCACAACCCGTTCTGCACCATGCCGAAACCCGCCCACACCAGTTGCGAGCGCAGGTCGTGCCGGTCGCCGCGACGGCTGTCGGGCAGCGAGAACCCGACCAGCGTCCAGTTGCCGTCCCAGGCGCGGTTGACCGCGCCGGTCTCCCAGATCCGCCGCCTGCCGTCGCGCAGCACCTCGGTGGCGTGGTCGGTCAGTCCGAAGTAGACGCGCCGGCCGCGGCGCCGCCGGGTCAGCAGGCCCCGGCCCGCCATCCGGGTCAGCGTCGAGCGCACCGCCTCCTCGGACACCCCGACGCGGTCGAACACCTCGATCACGCTGCCCGAGTACACCGCCGTGCCGCGGTCCAGCACGTACAGGCCCAGGAAGGCCAGCATCAGCGACTGGGGGCGGGGGTGTTGCGGCGCGTCGCCGGGTGGGTCGGTCACCGGCCCAGGGTAGCCGGCGCGGTCGAAGTTGTGCAGAGTCTGGACGAGCGTCACAAATCTGCCCTATGTTGGCGGCACGGCAGCGAGCGCGAGGAGGCGTCGTCATGGACTTGCGGGGCAAGGTCGCCGTGGTCACCGGCAGCGGCCGGGGACTGGGGCGCGCGTACGCCGAGGCGCTGGCCGCCGCCGGCGCGGCCGTCGTGGTCAACGACGTGGACGCCGAATCGGCCACCGCGGTCGCCAAGGGCATCGCCGAACGGGGCGGGCGCGCGGTCGCCGTGGCCGCGCCGGTCGGTCCCACCGCGACGGCGGACGACCTGGTCGCCACCGCCGTGGAGGAGTTCGGCAGGCTCGACGCCCTGGTCGCCAACGCGGGCGTGCTGCGCGACAAGGTGCTGTGGAAGATGGCCGACGAGGACTTCGACGCCGTGGTCGACGTCCACCTGCGCGGCACCTTCACCTGCGCCCGCGCCGCGGCGGCCCGGATGCGCGAGCAGGGCGAGGGCGGCAGCCTCGTGCTGGTCTCCTCGCCCGCTGGCCAGCGCGGCAACTTCGGGCAGACCAACTACGCCGCGGCCAAGGCGGGCATCGTGGCCATGGCCCGCACCTGGGCGCTGGAGCTGGCCCGCGCCGACATCACCGTCAACGCCGTGGTCCCGGTCGCCGCCACCGAGATGACCAGGACCGTCCCCGCCTTCGCGGACGCCCTCGAAGAGGCCGCGCGCACCGACGCGCCGCTGCCCGGGTGGCTGCGCCGCGGCCACGGCCTGGGCTCCGTCGAGGACGTCGCCCCGCTGGTGGTGTTCCTCCTCTCCGACCTGGCGCGCGGGATCACCGGCCAGGCCATCGGCATCGGCGGCGACCGCCTCGCCCTCTGGGCCCACCCGAGGGAGAAGGCCGTCGCGTTCGCCGAGGGCGGTTGGACCGCGACCGCGATCGCCGAGTCGTGGCAGACCGGCGTGGGCGCGGAACCCGAACCGTTCGGCATCCCCGCGCCCACCCCGCCGGGGGCCTGACGTGGCGATCGACCTCGACGCGATCGTGGCCATCGACGTCCACACCCACGCCGAGGTGGCCCTGGACGGGCGCACCTCGCTGAGCCGGGAGCTGCTCGACGCCTCCGAGCGCCACTTCAAGGCCCACGGCCACCGCCGGCCCACCATCGCCGAGACCGCCGCCCACTACCGCGAGCGCCGCCTGGCCGCCGTCGTGTTCACCGTGGACGCCGAGCACGCCACCGGCCACCCGCGCATCGCCAACGAGGAGGTCGCCGCGAGCTGCGCCGAGCACCCCGACGTGCTCATCCCGTTCGCCAGCGTCGACCCGTGGAAGGGCCGGGCGGGCGTGCGCGAGGCGCGCCGGCTCGTGGAGGAGCACGGGGTGCGCGGCTTCAAGTTCCACCCCAGCCTCCAGGGCTTCCCGCCCGACGACCGGATGGCCTACCCGCTGTACGCGGCCATCGAGGAGCTGGGCGTGCCCGCGCTGTTCCACAGCGGGCAGACCGGCATCGGCGCGGGCGTGCGCGGCGGTGGCGGCATCCGGCTCGGGCACTCCAACCCCATGCTGGTCGACGGCGTGGCCGCCGACTTCCCCGACCTGCGGATCGTCCTGGCCCACCCCTCGTTCCCGTGGCAGGACGAGGCGCTGGCCGTGGCCACGCACAAGCCCAACGTCCACATCGACCTGTCCGGGTGGTCGCCCAAGTACTTCCCGCCGCAGCTGGTCCGCTACGCCAACTCCCTGTTGCAGGACAAGGTGATGTTCGGCTCGGACTACCCGGTGATCACCCCCGACCGCTGGCTCGCCGACTTCGCCGACCTCGACCTCAAGCCCGCGGTCCGCCCCAAGATCCTCAAGCACAACGCGGCCAGGCTGCTGGGCCTCACCGACCACCGGGAGCGCACATGACCACCACCGCGGACGGGCTCGCCGAACTCCTCGCCCTCGCGGGCCGGGACCTCGGCCACACCGCGTGGCGCGAGATCACCCAGGACCGCGTCGACACCTTCGCCGACGCCGCCGACGACCACCAGTGGATCCACGTCGACCCCGAGCGGGCCGCCGACGGGCCGTTCGGCGGGACCATCGCCCACGGCTACCTGACCCTGGCCCTGCTCATCCCCCTGTTCGGCGAGCTGCTGGAGATCCGCGGCACCCGGATGAGCGTCAACTACGGCCTGGACAAGGTGCGCTTCCCCAGCCCGGTGCCCGTCGGCGCCAAGGTCCGGCTCGCCGGCCGCGTGGCCTCGGTCGAGGAGGTGCCCGGCGACGGCGTGCAGATGGCGCTGGACTTCACCGTCGAGATCGACGGGGCGGACAAACCCGCGTGCGTGGCACGCGCCGTGTACCGGCACTACGCCTGAAGGCCGGGGGTGCGCCGTGCCGAACCCGCAACTGCGCCGCGCCGTCGCGTCGAGCTTCCTCGGCAGCGTGATCGAGTACTACGACTTCCTGCTCTACGCCACCGCGTCCGCCGTGGTGTTCAACAAGGTCTTCTTCTCCTCGCTCGACCCGCTCACGGGCACCATCGCCAGCTTCGGCACCTTCGCCACCGGCTACCTGGCGCGCCCGCTGGGCGGTGTGGTGTTCGGGCACTTCGGCGACCTGTTCGGCCGCAAGCGGGTGCTCGTCGCGACCATGGTCCTGATGGGCGTGTCCAGCACGCTCATCGGGTTGCTGCCGACCTACGGGCAGGTGGGCGTGCTCGCGCCGGTCGGCCTGGTGCTGCTGCGCGTGCTCCAGGGCATCGCGGTCGGCGGCGAGTGGGGCGGCGCGGTGCTGATGTCCGTCGAGCATGCCACCGGCAGGCGCGGCCTGTGGGCCGGCTTCACCAACGCGGGCGCGCCGTGCGGGCTGCTGCTGTCCACCGCCGTGCTGGCCGGCACCGGCGCGCTGCTCGGCGAGGAGGCCTTCCTCGACTGGGGGTGGCGCCTCCCCTTCCTGGCGAGCGTGGCGCTGCTCGGCGTCGGGTTGTTCGTCCGGCACCGGGTGGAGGAGACGCCGGTCTTCCGCGCGATCGGGCGGACCGGCCCGCGACGGCCGCCGGTGTGGGAGGTGCTGCGCCACCACCCGCGCGTGCTGCTGCTGGGCGTCGGGGTGGGGCTGTCGGCGTTCGTCGTGCAGTCCACGCTGACCACGTTCGTCGTGGCCCACGGCGTGCAGGTCGGCTACGCGCGGCAGACGGTGCTCAACGCGCTCACGCTGTCCTCGGCGTGCGCGGTCGTCGGCATCCTCGCCTGGTCGGCCGCGTCCGACCGGTTCGGCAGGCGACCCGTCGTGCTGGTCGGCGCCATCGCGATGGCGGTCTACGGCTTCGTGCTGTTCCCCCTGGTGGACAGCGGCAGCACCGGGTTGCTCGTGCTGGCGCTGGTGCTCGGCCAGGGCGTGGTGCACCCGATGGTCTACGGGCCGCTGGCCGCGCTCTACAGCGAGCTGTTCAGCGCCGAGCACCGCTACACCGGCGCCTCGCTGGGCTACCAGCTCGCCGGGCTCGGCGCGGGACTGGCGCCCCTGCTGTTCGCCGAGGTGCAACGCGCCACCGGCGGGCGCGGGCTCACCGCCATCTCCACCGTGATCGCGGGCTGCTGCCTGCTCACCGTGCTGTGCGTGCTCGCCCTGCGCGAGACCGGCGCCCGGGACGCGTCGCCGACCGCCGCGCCCGGGGGAGGGCCGACGTGGTGAACGCGGGACTGGGCGCGTGGCCGGCCCGCCGGGCGCTCCTGTCGCCCGACCGCACCGCCATCGTCCACTCCGGACGCGGGACCTCCTACGCCGAGCTGGCCGCGCGGGTGGACCGCGCGGCCGGCCGGCTGCGCGCGGCGGGCGTGCGCGCCGGCGACCGGGTCGCCTACCTGGGCCCCAACCACCCGTCGTTCGTCGAGGCGATGTTCGCCGCGCACGCGCTCGGCGCGGTCTTCGTGCCGGTCAACACCAGGCTCGCCGCGCCCGAGGTGGACCACGTGCTGACCGACTCCGGCGCGTCGGTCCTGATCCACGCGCCGTCCGCCGCGGTCCGCGACCTGGCCCGCCCGCCGGGCGCGGTCATCGGGCTGGCCGACTTCGAGAGCGGGCTCGACCAGGGGCCCGCCGACCCCGTCGACGTGCCCGTGCGGCAGGACGACCCCGCCCTCATCCTCTACACCTCCGGCACCACCGGCCGGCCCAAGGGCGCGGTGCTCACGCACGCCAACCTGATCTGGAACACGTTCAACCTGCTGGTGGGCATGGACATCACCAGCACCGAGCGCACCCTGGTGTCCGCGCCCCTGTTCCACGTCGGCGCCCTCGCCCAGACCCTGCTGCCCACCTTCGTCAAGGGCGGCACGGCGGTGCTCACCCCCTCCTGGGACGTCGACCGGACCTACGACCTCGTCGAGCGCGAGCGCATCACGTGGATGTTCGGCGTCGCCACCATGTACGCCGACCTGGCCGCGTCACCGCGCTGGCGCACCGCCGACCTGTCCTCGCTGCGCCACCTGCTGTGCGGCGGCGCGGCCGTCCCCGAACCGCTCATCCGCGCCTACCAGGAGCGCGGCCTGGTGTTCTGCCAGGGCTACGGCCTCACCGAGACCTCGCCCGGCGCGACCCTGCTGGAGGCGGGGGAGAGCACCCGCAAGGTCGGCTCGGCGGGTCCGCCCGTGTTCTTCGCCGACGTCCGGGTGGCGCGCCCCGACGGCGGCGACGCCGACCCGGGCGAGGCGGGCGAGGTGCTGGTCCGCGGCCCCAACGTCACGCCGGGCTACTGGCGGGACCCGGCCGCGACCGCCGCCGCGTTCGCGCCGGGCGGCTGGTTCCGCACCGGCGACCTGGCCCACTTCGACGCCGACGGCCACCTGCACGTGCTGGACCGGCTCAAGGACATGTTCATCTCCGGCGGGGAGAACGTCTACCCGGCCGAGGTGGAGAACGCCCTGGCCGAGCACCCCGCCGTGGTCGAGGCCGCCGTGGTCGGGGTGCCCGACCCCCGGTGGGGCGAGGTCGGCCGCGCGTTCGTCCGCTACGGCGAGGGCGGCGGGCCGACCCCGGAGGAGCTGCGCGGGTTCCTGGTCGCGCGGCTCGCCAAGTACAAGGTCCCGGTGCACGTCGACGTGGTGGACGAGCTGCCGCGCACCGGGTCCGGCAAGGTCCGCAAGGCCGAGCTGAGGCGGCTGCCGCTGCCCCCGGTCGGGCGCCCCGCGGTCCCGGGAGGACACCCGACCGGGGACCGCGGGCTCAGGTCGTGATGGAGAAGCTGTTGGCCCGGAAGTCCATCCCGCCCGAGGACGAGGTGATCTCGAACCCGAACTGCACGTCCCCGATCGTCACGTCGCCGTACCAGCCGCGGGCGCCGATCCAGCGCAGCACGGCCAGCACGTCGACCGTGCCGGCGTCGGTGTTGCTCGTGCGCACGAACGAGAACACCTGGTTGGAGCCGTTGGACCCGCGGTGCACGTCCCAGGTGTGGCCACCCACCGAGGCGGTGGTCTCGCGCGCCCCGATGGGGCCCACCGCGCCCTGCTTGTTGACCCAGATCATGACTTCGTAGGCGTGGTTGTCGGCCCAGATGTCGTACGCGGTCGCGTAGGCGCCGCCGCCCGGCCTGGTGACGTTGAACGAGCTGGACAACCTGCTCAACCCGCTGAGCCGGCGACCGACGTCCCTGGCCGAGTGGGGGTAGGACTTCACGCCACCGGTGTTCGGGTGGTTCGCCCACACGCCCCAGTTGGAGTAGGAGTTGGCCCAGATCGCCTGCGGGCCGACCCCGCTGCCCCAGACGTTGTTGCGGACCGTGTACCCGCCGTTGGACCAGGTGCCCCACTTGTCGGTCGAGGACCAGGTCGCGGCGTGCGCCGAACCCGCGTTCCCGACCAGGATCCCGACGACCGCGACCACCGCCGCGGCCCACCGCGCCCTGTTCACCATCGGCACTCTTCCCCGGGCTTCGTCGCCCGTTTCCCGGCGCGCCGCGGCGAAAGCGCGCGTGCGGTTCTCCGGCGACGGTGGGGTGAACTGTGGCAGCCGGTGGGGTGGTGGTCAACGGCGTGCCCGCGTTCGACGCCGTTCGAAGTCGCCGTTCGAAGGAATTCACCCGGACGTGCGCGTCGAAGCGTTCGACGGGTTGTCGAACACGCGTTCACCGGCCAGGCTCGTTCCCGCTCGCCCGGGATCCCGATCGGGCCGCGGGCGTTGTCGGCCAACGGTGTTCGACGGGAGGAGGGGCCATGGGACGAGCGCTCGCGGCGATCGGCGCCGCGCTGGTCGCCGCCGCCGGGTTCGTGGCGGTGTCCGCGCCGCAGGCCGGGGCAGCGGTGGGGCTGCACGTCAGCGGCACTCGGGTCGTGGAGGCCAACGGCCGCCCCTTCGTCATGCGCGGCGTCAACCACCCGCACGTCTGGTTCACCGGCCGCACGAGCGCGTTCGCCGACGTCAAGGCGTTGGGCGCGAACGCGGTGCGGGTGGTGCTGGGCAGCGGCAAGCGGTGGGGGCCGTCGACGGACACCGCCGCGGTCGTCGACCTGTGCAAGCGGAACCGGTTGATCTGCGTGCTGGAGGTCCACGACACCACCGGTTACGGCGAGGAGGGCGCGGCGGCGTCGCTGGCCGAGGCGGTCGACTACTGGGTCGGCCAGAAGAGCGCCCTGGTCGGCCAGGAGGACTACGTCGTCATCAACATCGGCAACGAGCCGATCGGCAACGTCGACGCCGCCCAGTGGACCGCCGCCACCGCCGCCGCCATCCGGGAGCTGCGCGCCAACGGGTTCCAGCACCTGCTGATGGTGGACGGGCCGAACTGGGGCCAGGACTGGCAGCACGTGATGCGCGACAACGCCCAGACCGTGCTGGACGCCGACGCGCAGCGCAACACGGTGCTGTCGATCCACATGTACTCGGTGTTCAACACCGCCTCCGCCATCACCTCGTACCTCGACCGGTTCCAGGCCAACGGCTGGCCGCTGGTGATCGGTGAGTTCGGCTGGCGGTTCGCCTCGGGCGAGGTGGACCACGAGACGATCCTGAGCGAGGCGGAGGAGCGGGGGCTGGGGTACCTGGCCTGGTCGTGGAGCGGGAACACCGACCCGATCCTGGACATGGCCACCGAGTTCGACCCGACCCGGCTCACGACGTGGGGTCAGCGCATCTTCCACGGCGCCAACGGCATCAAGGCCACCGCCAGGGC
>NZ_JBHWIE010000261.1:0-9940 GCF_042732085.1 Actinosynnema sp. NPDC059797 | reverse complement strand
ACTCACCCGGAAGAAGGAATTTCCATTGTTTGACCCCGCCTCCCGGTCCGTGTATTGATGTCAGCACACCAACGGGGGGTGGCATGTCCGATTCAACGGGCCAACGGCGGCCCGCTCACCGGGTCGCGCTCATAATCCTCTTCCTGATCATCACCGTCGTGGTCACCTCGCTGTCCGCGCGCCTGGTCGCGGACGTGAGCCGGTGGTGGCGACCGGACGGGTTCGCCTACCTGGCGGCGACCGCGGTGATGCTGGTGCTGTCCGGTGTGCTGATCAACGCCGTGCCGAAGGTGGTGGGCGACCTCTGGCGGTGGGACGGCTCGGTCGCCGCCGCGGCCGGGCGGCTCGTGGCCGTCCTGAACGGCCCGCGGAACCGGATCGGGATCCCCGTCGTGGTCGTCGCCCTGGCCGTGGGCAGCTACTTCCTGGTGCCCACGGAGGAGTTGGAGCCCGGTGAGCTGGTCATCCTGTCGGCCGATGACGTGAGCCCGGAAGACCCGCGCAACACGCTGCTGGAGCAGTGGAACGCGATCCACCCCGACAACTCCGCCAGGTTCGTGAAGGCGCCCGGCGACACCGACGAGCAGTTCGAGCACATGATCAACGACGCGAAGGACGGCGGCAGGAACGAGGCCGACATCTACCTGCTCGACGTGGTGTGGATGACGCGGTTCATCGACGACGGCTACATCCGCCCGCTGGACCGGTCGCGGCTGTCCGCCCGCGACCTGGACGACTTCGTGGACAAGGTGCGGCGCACCGGCGAGCGCGAGGGCGGGAAGGGCGAGCTGTGGTCCCTGCCGCTCAACACCGACGTCGGGCTCGTCTACTACCGCACCGACATCCCCGGCGTCGACGAGCCGGCGGACTGGGACGACCACTCCGGCCCCGCCGCGCGGACCGCGCCGGTGGCGACCCACGCGTTCCAGATGTCCGGCGAGATGGCGACCATCACCTCGCTGGAGGCCATCTGGGCGGCGGGCGGCCAGGTGGTGCAGGAGGACGGCCGCATCAGCCCCACCGCGGACGGGCCCCGGGCGCGCTTCGACGAGGAGGACCTCACGGGGCTCCGCAAGCTCAACACCGCCCTGAACGACCCCGCGTCGTTCCCCGGCGACCCCGAGCCGGAGAAGGCGGGAGCCCGCGACGCCGTCAACCAGTTCGTCGAAGGACGCGCGCTCTACATGCGGAACTGGGCGGTGGCCCACAAGCAGCTGACCAACCGGCAGCGCGAGCTGGACGACAAGGGCATCACCTTCCGGGCCGTCGCGCCGCCCACGCCGAGCGTGCTGGGCGGGCAGAACCTGGCGATCTCGGCGAAGAACGACACCCCGCGCGCCGCGCAGGCGCTGATCGAGTTCATGACCAGCGCGCAGAGCCAGCTGATCCTGTCGGAGATCGGCGGGTTCGCGCCCACCCGCGACTCGGTGTACGAGCGGCTCAAGGGCGAGCAGTTCCGGAGCATCCGCGCCGCGCTCCAGGACGCCTGGCCGCGCCCGTCGATCCGGTGCTACACCGAGTGGAGCCAGGAGTTCCGCGACGGGGTCAAGGACGTCGTGGGACCGGACGACGAGGTGTCGGACGACACCGCCGAGAAGCTGACGGGCGACTGCCCGGAGGGGTGAACCGGTCACGCACCGGGTAAGCCAGGGGGGTGACCGAACGAGAGCCGCTCGACCTGGGCGCCACCGAGCTGTCCGCCGAGGAGGAGGCCCGCCTCCGGCGCGACCACGACCTGGACCGACCCGACGTCTTCGACCGGCGCAACGGCGTGGACGACCGGGCGGGCACGCGGGCCACCCTGCTCCCCGAGGAGCTGGCGGCGGGCAGCGCCGACCCGGAGGCCCAGGCCCGCGAGGTGCTGCGGGACTCCGACGTGCGCACCGAGGTCCCGGAGTCCGCGCCGGACACCGTGTTCGAGCGCCGCCGTTCCGACGACTGACCGGACTCGCCGGACAAACCTCCCGTACCCGTTCCGCCACTCGATCGATTTACCGCGTTCCGGCTAACGCGGTGGTGATCGCGCGCGACCACAGGTCAACGCGGTCCACCGGGCGCGCCGGGGTTCGGCACCCGGGTTCGGCACCGCGCCCAGCCGCGCTGCCGAAGGAGCGCCGATGCGCTACCGGACGAGGACCGAGGGCGGGATCCGCTACCTCGAAGCGGGACCGGACTCCCCGAGCGGGGTCACCCACCTGCTCGTGCACGGCCTGGGCGGGTCGCTGGAGCAGTGGACGGCGGTCGTCGACGAGCTGCGCGCCACCACGCGGCTGGTCGCGATCGACATCCCGGGCTTCGGGCACAGCCGCGCCCACTGGGGCGCCTTCACGATCCCCGCGGCGGTGGCGGGGATCCGCGACTTCCTCGACGCCCGCGGCATCGACCGGTGCGTGGTCGTGTCGCACTCGATCAGCTGCGTGGTCGCGGCCGGCCTGGCCGCCGCCCGCCCCGGCGGGGTGTCGAAGCTCGTGCTGGTCAGCGGCGCGCTGGTGCGGGCCTCGGACCTCGCGCAGCGCCCGAGCCTGGCGCTGCGGGACCCGGGGCTGGGCCTGGTGGTGGCCGCCCAGTTCGCGGCCGGGGTGGCGCCGGTGCCCAAGGCCCTGCTGACCGCGCTGGCGGCCTCGCCGCGGCTGCGCTCCGCGACGCTCTGGCCGTTCGTGGCGGACCCCGCCGGGGTGCCGACCGAGCACCTGGTCGAGACCCTGTCCGGCAGCGGCAGCCTCGCCGTCCTGCGGATCCTGCTGTCCGCGCGCTCGATCGACCACCACCGCCTGCTGTCCGCGGTCGAACAGCCGGTCGAACTCGTCATCGGCGCCCGCGACCGCCTCATCGACCCGGACGACGTCGCGCGGCTGCGGGGGATGATGCGGGTCACCCGGGTGTCGGTGATCCCCGGCTGCGGGCACTGGCCCTGGCTGGAGAAACCGGCGGAACTCGCCGCCCTGATCACGTCACCGGAGCCCGCATGACCGGCAAGATCACCACGACCGACTTCGACCCGTTCCGCTTCTGCCTGCTCTACCGGAACATCAAGGGGCTGCACACCGCGTGGCTGGTGCTGCCCGCCCTCGCGGTCGTGGGCGCGCTCGTGCTGGTGTGCGCCGGCGAGGGCACGCTCGGCGGCGTGGCCGACTTCCAGCCGCTGGCCGACGCCAAGCGGACGGTCGGCGTGGACGAGCCGGCCAGGTCGTTCCCCCGCTTCACCCTGATGCGCGACATCGTGAGCTGGCTGCTGGTGCTCATCGTGATCACCGGCGCGATCCTGCTGCACCGCCAGTGGCAGCACCTGTCCCGGTGCCTGTCCCGCCTGGCCCGCAACGGCGCGCTGGTCCCGCGCGACCGGCCGAGGTCGAACCGGCTGTCCAAGCTCATGCGGGTGGACCGGCTGATCGCGGGCGCGCCGCCGGAGCGGGCCCTGGACACCATCGTGACCAGGGTGATGGCGTCGCTGGAGCGGCGCAGCGCGGGGCTGCTGCTGTGCCTGAGCGTGGCCGCCCTCGTGCTGACGATCCTGCTGGTGCTGGGCCTGGAGAACAACGTGTTCCACGTGCTGGCCCCCACCGGCCTCGACGAGCAGGCCAAGGCCGAGTGGACGCGCCAGGCTTACGCGAGCTGGTGGGCGAGCAAGCAGCACACCGCCGGGCACATCGTGTACTGGGTGCTGGCCGTGTTCGCCATCTTCGTCATCCTGAACTTCCAGGTGGTCGGCGTCATCGCGGTCTACCTGGTCGTGGCGATGCAGTTCGTGGTGCGCCCGTCCGCCGACTGGCTCAACCGCGACGGCCGGTACGGCTGGGCGCCGCTGGCGGCCGTGTTCCGCACCGTGGTGTGGGCCAACGCCCTGCTCGGCGTGACGCTGACCATCGTCCTGGCCGCGCTCGGCATCGACAACTACGGGTGGGTCGCCGCGCTGGTCGTGGCCTACATCCTGCTGGTGCCGCTGTGCGTCGGCGTGCCGTGGCTGGTGTTCCGCCGGGCGGCGGAGGTCGCCCGCGACGCCCGCGCGGCCGACCTCGCGCGGCTCGTCGAGCGGCGGGGCCTGGACATCGACTCGGACCTGGCGGAGCTGGCGCCCGTCATCGCCGAGCTGGAACGGTGCCGATCGGCGAGGATCAGACCGTTGCGGCTCGGCACCGCGTCGTACTCGACGTACGCGGTGCTGGCCGTGCTGCCCGTCCTGCTGACCGCCGCCCAGATCTTCCTGCCGCTGACCTTCGGCACGCGTTAGGGGTTCCCGTGAACGACGTCGCCATCATCAGGCCGATCGCCCGTCGCCACCGCGACTACCGCGCCCACCGCCCGGCGGTCCCCTTCGCGGTGCGCGTCACCTCCGGCCGGACCTTCGAGGTGGGGCCGGGCGACCCCCGCTTCACGCTCGTGGCGCGCGACCGCCGCGGCGAGGAGGCGCTGGCCTCGCTGGACCAGTTCCGGGTCGCCATCGCCTACCTGGAGGGGTGGCTCGACGTCGAGGGCGACCTGGTGTCCGCGCTGGCGATGCGCGGCTTCTTCCGCGACTTCCACCCGTTGGTGTGGTTGGGGAAGTTCGCGCCGAGCCTCCTCGGCGCGGGCACCACCGACGACCGCAGGACGATCTCCGCCCACTACGACCGGGAGAGCGACTTCTTCCTGACCTTCCTCGACCGCCGGCACCGGTGCTACACGCAGGGCTCGTTCGCCCGCGACGACGAACCCCTCGAAGACGCCGTGACCCGGAAGCTGGACATCGCGCTGGCGTCGCTGGACCTGCCGCCGGACGCGCACGTGCTGGAGGTCGGCGGCGGCTGGGGCGCGTTCCTGGAGCACGCCGGGCGGCGCGGCGTCCGGGTCACCGCGCTCACCCTCGCGGTCGAGTCGGAGCGCTACCTCAAGGCGCTGGTGGAGCGCGAGGGCCTGCCCGTCTCCGTGGTGCGCCGGCACTTCCACGAGTACCGGCCCGGCCGGCGGTTCGACGCGATCGTCAACATGGGCGTGACCGAGCACCTGCCCGACTACGGCCGGTCGCTGCGCCGGTACGCGGCACTGCTGCGGCCGGGCGGCCGGGTGTACCTGGACGCGTTCGCGATGCGCTCGCGCCACCGGCTGTCCACGTTCATGACCCGGTTGGTGTACCCCGGCCGCTCGACCCCCCTGCTGCTGCACCGCTACCTGGCGCACGTGGCCCGCTCGCCGTTCCGGCTCGTCGAGCTGCACGACGAGCGGCACAACTACTTCCTGACCTGCCGGGAGTGGGCGCGCCGGCTCGACGCCGCGAGGGACGAGGTGGTCGAGCGGTGGGGCGCGGCGCTGCACCGCCGGTTCCGGCTGTTCCTGTGGGCGTCCGCGCTGGGGTTCGACAGCGACCTGCTCCAGGCCTACCGGTGGACCCTGGAGCTGCCCGCCGATCACCGCTGAGGCCGGTGCCGCATCACGATGAAGTCGCCGTGCCCGCCGTAGCCGAGGACGGGTTCGGCGTACTGCGTGCCGTCGAAGGTGAGCAGCCACCACTCGCGGCCCACGGGCAGCAGCACCGGGTGCGGGATGTTGGTGCCGTAGGGCGCGTCGAGGGTGCCGAGCTTGCGCATGGCGAGGTCGTAGACGGGGTAGTTCCGCGCGTCGCCGTCGCTGGCGAACACGTACCAGTCGCGGCCGACGCGCTGGATGATCGTGCCCTCGGTCTGGTCCACGGTCCGGTCCGCCCCGACGAGGGACAGCGACTCGGCGTAGTCCGCGCCGCGCGGCCCGACCGCGAGCGCCGGGTGGAACACGAACGCGGGCTGCTGCGCCTCGCTCTCCACGAACGCGAAGTGCCACCGGCCGTCGATCCTGGTCAGCGCCGGGTCCCACGAGCTGACCGGGGTCGGCAGCGGCACCCGCTCCGTGCGGAGCACGTGGACGCCGCGCAGCACGTCGGCGGTGGTCGTGGTGTGGCGGATGTGCACGCCGCGGAAGTCGAAGTCGCCCCACGAGCTCATGAGCACGATGAACCGGCCGGTGCGGTCGTCGTAGACGACCTGGCCGGCGTGGTCGCCGAGCACCACGCCGTCGCGCTCGAAGAACAGGACGGCGACCTGCTCCAGCTTCGTCGGGTCGGCCAGGTCCAGGGTCCACACCGCCCAGTGCGCCTGCTGGAAGAACCCGAGCCCGGCGTTGGTCATGGTCAGGTAGAGCTTGCCGCCGCGGGTGAACGGCCGGCCGTCGGCGTGCTGCACCACGTGCGGGTCGCGGACGCCGGCCTGGCCGAAGTACCCGGCCCGCACCCGGCCGAGCCGCACCGACCCGTCGCCGCGCCCGCCGTAGGAGTACTCCAGCGCGCCGAGGACTGCGGGGACCCGCAGGTCGACCAGCGCCCGGACGGCGTCGCGCGCGGTGACCACCGGCTGCCAGCCGGTGCCCGTGCCGGTGGTGTCGACCAGCACCGTGACGGCGTTCTCGTTGACGACCACGCCGACCCGGAACGCGCCGCGGACCTGCACGGGGGCCGACGCGACCACGGTCGTGGCGCCGCCCGCGGTGACCTCGATCGCGGCCCGGCCGGCGGCGGGGTCCACCACGCCGAGCACCGACGTGCCGCCGCCCGCGAGCCCGGCGACCACGGCGCCCGGCCCGTCCACCCCCACGACCTCCACCAGCACCGACGCGAACGGCGCCCGGAGTCGCGCCCCGGTGCCGACCAGGGTGGCCGCGGTGGACGCGGGCCGGTCGACGGCGCTGTCGTACTGCACGAAGCGCGGCGCGATCAGGTCGAACGGGCGGAACTTGTGCGCGACCGAGAAGTGCAGGTCGAACGGCGTGGCCGCCGGGGTGGCCGCGCTCGCGGGGAGGGGTCCGAGGAAGGCCGACGCCGCACCGACCGCACCCACCGCGCCCACGTGGCGCAACAGCTCCCGTCGCTCCATGCCCGACCTCCCAGTCCGCCGTTGGTCACCGAGTAACCACGTGTTACCCGCTCCGGTGGAAAAACACCAGGGCCGGTCGGGGGTCACGCGCCCGTCGTCGAGCCGGGGCGGACGATCATCAGCACCACGACGACCGCCCAGAGCAGGTTGAACGCCCCGGTGAACGCGGTCAGCCGGCCGGCGAGCCCCTCCCGCCCCGCCAGGGCGTCGCGCTGCGCGGGCAGGATGCCCAGCGCCAGCAGCCCGGCGGCGACCGAGGTCAGCGCGATCGACACCAACAGCCACGCGTCGCCGAGGACGCCCATCGACGCGCCGGTGGCCAGCCCGAACACCGGCACGGCGATGCCGACCACCGCGTACGTGCGGCACGTGCGGTGCAGGAAGGCCGCGACGCCGTTAGCCGGCCCGCGCGCGACGCGGGGGAACAGCGACGCGGCCACGGTGATGGGGCCCACGGCCAGGACGGCGGCGAGCACGTGCAGGGACAACAGGAACTTGGACACCGGCGGACCTCCTGGAAGACGCATATGTAGACAGCCAATGCATACCAGGCCCGCGCGCCTCTTGTGTAGGCTGCCTACCCATGATGGGGAGTGCGACGTGAGCGCCGACCCGGTGGCGGACTACGTCACCGCCCTGGACGGCGCGCTGCGCGGCCCGGCGCGGGTCAAGTCCGCCATGATGCGCGAGGTCCACGACGGCCTCACCGACGCGGTCGAGGCGCAGACCCGCCGCGGCGTGCCCCGCGCCCGCGCGGCCCGGCACGCGGTGCGCGAGTTCGGCGCCGCCGACGAACTGGCGCCGCTGTTCCAGCGGGAGCTGGCCGTCGCCCAGGCGCGCGCCACCGCGCGGGTGGTCGGCGTCACCGTGCCCGTGCTGGTCGCGTGCCAACTCCTCGTGCACACCGCCGCGCCGGCGGCGGACTGGCGGCTGGGCGCCCTGGCCGCGCACCTGGCCGCCGTGGCGACCACCGCCGGCCTGCTCGCCGTCCTCGCCCCGGCCGCCACCGGCCCGCTCACCCGCCTGCTGCCCACGCCGCACCGGGTGCCGCCCGCCGTCGCCTGGACCGCGACCGCCGCCTCCGTGGGCATGGCGCTCGCCGCGCTCGCGCTGGCCGCGGTGTCGGCCCTGTCCGCGAACTGGCCGCTGACGTCCCTGGCCTGCGTGCTCGCCGCCGCGTCGCACGGGGTGGTCGCGACGTCCGCCCGCGCCTGCCGGGAGTGCGCCCGAGCCGTCAACCGGTAACACCCGTCAGTGGCACTTGCTCGGCGCCCCACCGGGTACCCCCGTCGGTGCGGCCGCGACCGAGGCGGGAGGACCGGACATGAGCGCTGCCCCGGAGCGGAGCGGGGTCGGGGGTTTCCTCGGCCACCCGAGGTCCCTGGCCACCCTCTTCGGTGTCGAGATGTGGGAGCGGTTCTCGTTCTACGGGATGCAGGCCATCCTGACCATCTACCTCTACTACTCGGCGACCGAGGGCGGGCTGGGCCTGCCCGAGACCACCGCCACGAGCATCGTCGGCGCGTACGGCGGCCTGGTCTACCTGTCCACGGTCGTCGGGGCCTGGGCGGCCGACCGGGTCGCCGGCCCGGAACGGGTCCTGTTCGCCGGCGCGACCCTGGTCATGTGCGGCCACGTCGCCCTGGCGCTGCTGCCCGGCTTCCTCGGCGTCGGCGTCGGCCTGTGCGCGATCGCGCTGGGCAGCGGCTGGCTCAAGGCCAACGCCACCGTGCTGGTCGGCTCGCTGTACGCGGCCGACGACGAGCGCCGTGACGCCGGGTTCTCCCTGTTCTACCTGGGCGTCAACCTGGGCGCGTTCACCGGGCCGCTGCTCACCGGCCTGGCGCAGGTGCGCCTGGGCTTCCACTACGGCTTCGGCCTCGCCGCGATCGGCATGGCCGCCGGCCTCACCCAGTACTGGTTCGGCCGGCGGAGGTTCCCGCCGGGCTCCGACGTGGTGCCGAACCCGCTGCCGCCCGCGCGCCGGCCGGTCCTCGCCGCCGGCGTGGTGGCGGCGGTGGCCGCGGTCGTCGCGCTCGTGCTGACCGACGTGGTCCGACCGGACAACCTCGCCGACGTCACCGTGGTGCTCATCGTCGTGGTGGCCGTCGCCTACTTCGCGATCATCCTGGCCAGCGGGCGGATCACCGCCGTGGAGCGCAGGCGCGTGTACTCCTTCATCCCGATGTTCCTGGCCAGCTTCGTGTTCTTCGCCCTGTTCCAGCAGCAGTTCACCGTCGTGGTGATCTACGTGGACCAACGCCTGGACCGCACGCTGTTCGGCTGGGAGATGCCGGTGGCGTGGGTCAACGCCCTCAACCCCGTCTTCATCATCCTGCTCGCCGGCGCGTTCGCGGCCCTGTGGACGAAGCTGGGGCCGCGCCAGCCGTCGACCCCGACCAAGTTCGCGCTGGGCACCGGCCTCATGGGCGTGGCGTTCCTGCTGTTCCTGCCGATGTCGGGCGGCACGGGCAACACCTCCCCCCTGGCGATGATGGTGCTCATCCTGCTGGTGTTCAGCGTGGCGGAGCTGATGCTCTCGCCGGTCGGCCTGTCGCTGTCCACCAAGCTCGCGCCGAAGGCGTTCCCGAGCCGGCTGGTGGCGTTGAACTACCTGTCGGTCGCGCTGGGCACGGCCACCGCCGGTTCGCTGGCCGAGCACTACGACGTCCGGGACGAGGCGCCGTACTTCGCGCTGGTCGGCGGGGCGGCCGTGGTGTTCGCCCTGCTGCTGGTCGCGGCCGGGCCGTTCATCCGGAAGCTGATGAGCGGCGTGCACTGAGACGGTGGGCGCCGGGACGGCGGGCACTGAGACCGAGGACACGTCCCCGGGGTGAAACAACAACCCCCTCACCTCCGTTGTAACAAGTGGTCGGCGCGGTCCGTGTCCCCCGGGCCTCACCTGTAAAGCCTTCGCGGAATACCGTTCGGCTGGAGCCGCGTCGTGCCCCTCGCCGAGAGGCGACCGCCGCGCCGACCCCAGAACCCGCCCCCGGCCGCACCTCCCCCCAGCGCGGCCGGGGGCTGCCGCGGGCCCGCGCCGCGCCCCCCGCGCGGCCGGGACC
>NZ_JBHWIE010000260.1:0-9961 GCF_042732085.1 Actinosynnema sp. NPDC059797 | reverse complement strand
CGGGTGTCGTCAGGCGACGACGACCGAGCAGGAGGTCGCGGCGCTGGTCTTGACGGTCTCCAGGCGGCGGACGACGAGCTTCTTCATGTGTGGTCACCTCCCCTCGCTCTGTGCTGTGAGGAAGATCCTGCTGCCCGCCACCGGGCCCGGTCTGCGCAACGTTGAGCACTCGAGGATCATCAACTTCGTTGTCCCGCAACGACTTCTCACAGGCACGCCGAACGGCGCGGCGGGTTCTCCCGCCGCGCCGTCCGTCCTGCCGCGACTCCGCTACCGGTGCGCCACGCCGTCGGCCACCAGCCGCGCCACGGTGTCCCGCAACCCCTCGTCCGCCGGGACGCGCGGTCGCCACCCGGTGACGGCGGTGAACGCCGAGGCGTCGAACTCCACGCTCTCCAGGTCGCCGGGGTCGACCTCACCCGGCGGGGGCACCGAGCGCACCGGCACGGGGTCCCGCCCGGTCAGCTCGGCCACCAGGCCGGCGACCTCCCGGAACACCTCGCCCAGGGGTGCGCTGCGGCCGGTGCCGATCACCCAGTGCCGGCCCGACAGGCGGTCGACGTGGCGCAGCGCCAGGCGGAACGCCTCCGCCGCGTCCGCGACGTGCAGCAGGTCCCGCCGCACCGTCCCGTCGTGCCACATGGTGATCGGCTCGCCCGCCAGCGCGCGCCGCGCCATCGCCGACACCACGCCCCGGTCGACCGCGCCCGACCCCGGCACGTGGCCGTAGGTGGTGGGCAGCCGCAGCGAGACCGCCCGCAGCACGCCGTCCGTGTCCGCCGCCGTCAGCGCCAGCTCGGCGGCCAGCTTCTGCCTGCCGTACGGGGTGCGCGGCCGGTCGGTCTCCGAACCGTCGATGCGGACCCGGTCGGTGTCCCCGAGCTGGCTCTTGGTCCCCGCGTACAGCACCACCGGCGGCGGGCCGCCCCGCGCCGACAGGACGTCGACCAGGTCGAGCACCAACCCGGTGTTGACCCGCTCGGCCGCGGTGTCGCCGTCGGCGGCCCGCCACGAGCCCGAACCCGAACGGTGGGCCAGCGCGTACACCACCACGTCCGCGTCGGCCACCACCCCGGCCAGCGCACCCGGCGCCGTCAGGTCCAGCACCACGTCCTCGAACGCCGTCGCGCCCGGCGGCGGCGAGGTCGGCCGGGTGGCGACCGCGCGCACGGCCAGGCCGTCGCGCGCCAGTGCGTGCAGCACAGCCGAGCCGATGAACCCCGTGCCGCCCAGGACCACCGCCCGCGCGCTCACGCGGTCAGCTCCCGGTCCAGCCGCAGGCACTCCTCGTACCGGGGCAGCAGGCCCGCCGCCTCGGCCTCGGCCAGGGTCGGCGCGACGGTGTCCCGGTCCGACAGCAGCGGTTCGAGGCCGTCGGGCAGCTCCAGGCCCAGCGCCGGGTCCAGCGGGTGCACCGCCAGCTCGTGCTCCGCCACGTACGCCGACGACACCAGGTAGGACATCACCGTGTCGTCCTCCAGTGCCACGAACGCGTGCCCCAGGCCCACCGGGAAGTACACGGCGCGGAAGTCCACCGGGTCGACGCGGACCACGTCCCACCGCCCGAACGTGGGTGAGCCGACCCGCAGGTCGACCACGAAGTCCAGGGCGGCGCCGCGCGGGCAGTACACGTACTTGGCGCACCCCGGCGGGGTGGTGGTGAAGTGCACGCCGCGCACGACGCCGGCCCGCGACCGGCTGTGGTTGGTCTGCGCCGGGGTGAACAGCCGGTGCCCGGTGGCCTCGGTGAACGCCGCCTCCTGGAAGGGGGAGGTGAACAGGCCCCGGTCGTCGGGGAAGGTGTTCGGGGTGAACTCGAACGCGCCGTCGACGGCGAGCCCGCGTGCTTTCACGGAACGCTCCAATCAGGACAGTTCGGTCAGGACCGAGCGCACCGCGTCGATGACCCGGTCCTGCACGTCCGGCGCCAACCCGGCGTACATGGGCAGCGAGAAGATCTCCCCGGCGAGCCGCTCGGTCACCGGGAGGGAACCGGGTGCCCACCCCAGGTGCCGGAAACCGCTCATGGTGTGCACCGGCCACGGGTAGCTGACGTTCAGGTGCACGTCGTGCGCCTTGAGCGCCTCCAGGACCTCGTCCCGGCGGGGGTGGCGGACCACGTAGAGGTAGTACACGTGGTCGTTGCCGTCGGCCACGGCGGGCAGCACCAGGTCGGTGTCGGCGAGCCCCTCGGCGTAGCGCCGGGCCACCTCGCGGCGGGCGGCCAGGTACCCGTCGAGGCGCCGCAGCTTGCGGCGCAGGATCTCCGCCTGCACCTCGTCCAGGCGGCTGTTGTGGCCGGGCGTCTCCACCACGTAGTACTTCTCGGCCATGCCGTAGTACCGCAGCCGCCGCAGGCGGGCGTCCACCCCGTCGTCGGAGGTGACCACCGCGCCGCCGTCGCCGTAGGCGCCCAGCACCTTGGTCGGGTAGAACGAGAACGCCGCCGCGTCGCCGGTCGTCCCGGCGATCCTCCCGTGCCGCCGCGCGCCGTGCGCCTGCGCGCAGTCCTCCAGCAGCGCCAGCCCGTGCCGGCGCGCCAGCTCGGTCAACGGGTCCAGGTCGACGCACTGGCCGTACAGGTGCACCGGCAGCAGGCAGCGCGTGCGCTCGGTGAGCACCTCCGCCACCTGGTCGGTGTCCATCAGGTAGGTGTCGGGGTGCACGTCGACGAACTTCGGCACCGCGCCGACCGCGTCGATCGCCACGACCGTGGGCGCGGCCGTGTTCGACACCGTGACCACCTCGTCGCCGGGGCCGACGCCCAGCGCCCGCAGCGCCAGCACCAGCGCGTTCGTCCCGTTGTCCACACCCGCGCAGTGGGCCGCGCCGTGGTAGTCGGCGAACTCGCGCTCGAACCCGGCCACGCTCGGGCCGAGCACCAGCCGGCCCGACGAGAACACCGTCTCGACGGCGTCCATGATGTCCGCGCGCTCGTCTTCCCACTCCGCCAGGTAGTCCCACACCAGGGTTGCCATCGTCACGTCTCCCGGTCCGGCAGCGCCACCGGGACGCCCGGGGCCCGCCGAGTGTGCACCGCGACGACCCGGCCGTGACGGTCAATTCTGAGCAGCGCCGGCCGACCTCCCTGACCGCACAATGCGGTGCCCGTCCCCGAGACCAGCCCCGGACCGTTCCGCGGAACGGGGCCGGGCAAGAACGGAGGTGCGCATGACCGCCCACGGCACCGGACCGTCCGCGGGGGTGGACACCGGCCTGCGGCTGCTGCGCTCGGCCCGCCGCGCGGACAGCCCGCTCACCCCGAACGCGGACGTCGACGCGTGGCTGGAGCGACAGCGGGCCGAGTGCGCCGCGGTCGTCCGCCGCGTGCCCTTCGCGGAGCTGCGCGGCTGGCACTTCGCCGAGGACACCGGCAACCTCGGCCACGACAGCGGCAAGTTCTTCACCGTCGAGGCCGTCAAGGTCACCGCCGACACCGACACCTGGGTGCAGCCGATCATCGTGCAGCCTGAGATCGGCGTCCTCGGGCTGCTGGTCAAGGAGTTCGACGGCGTCCTGCACTTCCTGATGCAGGCGAAGTTCGAGCCGGGCAACGTCACGGTCGTCCAGCTCTCGCCGACCGTGCAGGCGACCCGCAGCAACTACACGGGCGTGCACCGCGGCGCCTCCATCCCGCACCTGGAGCACTTCCTGCGCGACGGGTCGTCGGGCGTGCTCGTCGACGTGCTCCAGTCCGAGCAGAACGCGTGGTTCCTGCACAAGCGCAACCGCAACATGGTCGTGGAGACGACCGCGCCGGTCGAGCACGACGACCGGTTCCGCTGGCTCACCCTCGGCCAGATCCGACGGCTGCTGCACCGCGACGACGTGGTGAACATGGACGCCCGCACCGTGCTGTCCTGCCTGCCCGTCGCGGAGGTCGCCGCCGCCGCCGCGGACCCCGACGGCGACGGGTTCGACACCGACGACTTCGGGGCGGCCGTGCTGGAGTCCTTCCGGGAGCGCGACCCGCGCGGCGCGGCGGAGGTGCTGAGCTGGGTGACCGACCAGCGCGCCCGCCGCGAGTTCCTCCAGGCGCGCATCCCGCTCAACCGGGGCGCGAACCACGGCTGGCGGCGCGGCCCGGACCGCATCGAGCACGACAGCGGCCGGTTCTTCACGGTCGTGGGCGTCGACGTGAGCACCGGGTCGCGCGAGGTCACCTCCTGGTGCCAACCGCTGATCGCCCCCGTGGGCAGCGGCCTGCTGGCGCTGCTGGTGCGCCGCACGCGCGGCTCGCTCGACGTGCTCGTGCAGGCCAGGCTGGACGCCGGCTCCCTCAACGGGGTCGAGCTGGCCGCCTCCGTGCACTGCACCCCGGACAACTACCGGGGCCTCCCGCCCGAGCAGGTCCCGCCGTTCCTGGACGCCGTCCTCGCCGCCGACCCCGCCGCGATCCGCTACGACGTGATGCAGTCCGAGGAGGGCGGCCGGTTCCTCGACGCCAGCAACCGGTACGTCGTCGTCGAGGTCGGCGACGACTTCCCGACCGCGCTGCCCGGTTCCTACCGCTGGCTGCCGCTCGGGCAGCTGTGCGCCCTGCTCGTCCACAGCAACTACCTGACCGTGGAGCTGCGCAGCCTCATCGCCTGCGTGCAGACCCTCCCGCACCTGGCCCCCGCGTTCCCCGCCACCCCCGCCGGGGGGCCGCGATGACGCCCTCCCGGTCAACGCGGACGGCCGGCTGGCGGCACCGGGTCGGACCGCTGGTCGGGGCCGCCGCCCTGGCGGGTGCCCTGGCCCTGCTCGGCCCGCGGGTCGGTGACGGCGTCACCTCCGTGGCCCGCTTCCTGGCCGCCGTCGGCCTGGTCCTCGCCGTGAGCCACCTCCTCGGCCTGCTGTTCGCGCGCCTGGGCCAGCCGCCCGTCGTCGGCGAGATCGCCGGCGGCCTGCTGGTCGGCCCCTCCGCCCTGGGCGCCGCGTGGCCCGACGGGCAGCGGGCGCTGTTCACCCCCGAGGTCACCGACGGCCTCGCGATGGCCGCCCAGCTCGGCGTGGTGACGTTCATGTTCCTGCTCGGTGCGGAACTGAGGCTCGAACGCGTCGCCGGCAGCGAACGGGTCGTCGGCCTGGTCGTGGTCGGCTCGATCGCCGTGCCCTTCGCCGCCGGGGCGCTGATGGCGTGGCTGTGGCGGGACGCCTTCCTGCCGGCCGGCGAACCGCTCCTGCCCTACGTCCTGTTCTTCGGCATCGCCCTGTATTTAAAAGCGCTGCCCGTGCTGGCGCGCATCCTCCTGGACTCCGGCATCCGGACCACCGGGATCGGCACCGTGGCCATCGCCTGCGCCGCGATCGGCGACGCCGTGGCCTGGTCGGCGCTGGCGGTCGTGCTGACGCTCACCGACGGTGGCGGGGCGGGCGCCGTGCCGGCCAAGGCGGCCACGGCGGTCGCGCTGGTCGTGGCCACGGCCCTGTGCGCGCGACCGGCCCTCGTGGCCCTGGACCGGCTCCTGCGCGACCGCCCGAAACCCGAAGCCGTCATGCTGCCGGTGCTGGTGGTCGGCGCGGTCACCTGGTCGGCGCTCAGCGAGGTCGTCGGCCTGCACCCGGTCATCGGCGCGTTCCTCTTCGGCCTGGCCGTGCCCCGCGACAGCGCGCTGATCACCGCGGTGGGGGAGCAGCTCCACGGCTTCGCGGTCTCCGTCCTGCTGCCGCTGTTCTTCGCCGGCATCGGCCTCAAGACGGCCTTCGGCCTCTTCGGCGGCGACGTGGGGATATGGTGGGCCCTGCTGGTGCTGCTCCTGACCGCCACCGCCTCCAAGGTCGTCGGAGCCGCCGGCGGCGCACTGGCCGCCGGCTGGTCCACGGGGGACGCCCTCACCCTGGGCGCCCTGATGAACTGCCGAGGCGTCACGGAACTGGTCGTGGTGTCCATCGGCCTGCAGCACGGCCTCATCAACGAGGCGGCCTTCACCGTCCTGGTCCTGGTGGCCCTGTTGACCACGGCGGCCACCGGCCCACTGGTGCGCGGCCGCGTCCCGAAACCACACGAGGTGCCGGTGTGACAAACCCGTTCGACGGCGACGGCCCGTTCCTGGTCCTGCTCAACGACCGCGGCGAGCACAGCCTGTGGCCCCCCGCCACCCCCGTCCCCGCCGGGTGGCGGACCGTCCTGGGACCCGCTCCGAGGACGGTCTGCGACACCTACGTGGACGACCACTGGACCGCGATGCGCCTTCGCGCCTGACGGTGCCGACGATCCGCTCGGTGTGGGCGTTGGCCGGTGGACACCGTGGTGGACTCTTCACGACCTGGATGCCGGTGGCGGAGAAGACCGCGTCGAACGGGGCGGTGAACTGACGGGCCCGGTCGCGGATGAGGAACCGGAAGTCGTCGGTCCGGTGGGGTAGGTCCAAAGCCACCGGGCTACCGGGGGAAGCTCATTGGCGGCCGGCGTGTCGACCCGGGTCGTGGGTTCGGGCCGCGAGCAGATCGCGGATGGCGCCGGGCAGGGCCGCCGAGGCCCACACCAACACCACTGCCGGGTCGGCGAAGAGCTGGATGTTGACGTCGTGGTACCGGCGTTTTCGGAGTGGTGGGGCTTCTGGTTCGTGATGCGGTCGATCGGGTTAGGGGGCGAGGACGAGGGGTGGGTCCGGGAGTCGGCCGTTGATGATGTCGTGGAGCAGGTGGGGTAGTTCGGGTGGGAGCAGTTTGTCGTGGCAGGTGTTCAGGTCGTCGAGTGTGCGCCAGCGGTGTTCGACGAGGCCGAGTTTTTCGTTGTCGGTGGGGCGCGGGGCGGCGTGGGGTGTGATGGTGGTGGTGCGGGCGAGGTAGACGTGGTCGATGCGGTGGTGGTCTTGGCCGCGGTAGTGGAAGCGGCTTTCGCGGGTCCACAGGTGGGGGCCGAGTTGGTTGAGGTGGATGCCGGTTTCCTCGGCGAGTTCGCGGCGGGCGGCGTCGGTGGGGGTTTCGTTCGGGTCGAGGCCGCCGCCGGGTAGTTCCCACCAGTGGTGGGTGGGGTGGTCGGGGTCGCGGGCGTGGATGAGCAGGACGCGGTCGGCGGGGTCGAGCAGGAGGACGCGGGCGCCGATGCGGGGTGTGGTGGTGCTGGCCATCCGTCGCGGTGTCCCTCGGGTGCGGGCTGGTCGGGGACGGCGACCGGGGGTGGTTAGAAGAGGGTGAGCTCGGGGTCGTCGTGGGTGGCCGCCGTGGTGGGGTCGGAGGTTAGCAGCCGGTGGGTGGGGGTGAGGGTGAGGCTGACGGTGAGTGCGGAGTGGTCGGTCAGGCGGGTGCCGTCGGGGTCGGGTTCGCGGGTGTGGTGGAGGTAGGTGCAGGCGGTGAGGTGGGGGAGCAGGTCGGGGCTGGTGTGGGCGTGGTCGTAGCGGTAGCCGAGGTCGGGGCGGCGGGCCCAGCTGTGTTCGACGCGGTCGGGGTGGTGGTGGCGGTAGGTGTCGACCAGGCTGCAGCGGTCGGTGAGGTCGCGGTAGAAGTCGTACTCGAAGGGGGCGAACTGGCCTTTGTGCGGGGGTTGGTGGTCGGGTTCGACGACGTTGAGGTCGCCCAGCAGCACGGTCGGGTGATCGCCTCGGGTGGTGTCCAGGGCGGCGAGGAAGGCGTTGGTCCAGCGTTTCTTGCGCTCGGTCTTGGCGGGGGTGGCGTCGCGGGAGGGGACGTAGGCGCCGAGGATGCGCAGGGGGCCGTGGTCGGTGTCGACGACGATGCCGGCGGCGCGTGCGGGCAGGTGGTCCAGGTGGTCGGTAATGGGGTCGGGGCGGGTGGCCAGCCTGCTGACGATGGTGACGCCGAGTTCGCCGGGGGCGTGGTGGGGCATGGTGACCGCGTGGCCGGCGGCGGTGAAGGCGTCGACGAGGTGCCGGGTGCCGGGGGTGGCTTTGGTCTCGGTGAGGACCAGGACGTCCTCGGGACGGGTGGCCAGCCAGGCCAGTTGGCGTCGGGCGCGGTCGAGGGAGGGTGCGCCGAGGTTGAGGGTGAGCAGGCTCAGGGACATGCCGGGAACTCCTGGTCGACCGGGTGGGCCGCGGTCGGGGTGTGGGTGGTGCGGATGAGGGCGGCGAGGGTGTGGGCGACCGTGTCGACCGTGGCGGTGGTGACGTCGAAAGTGATCACGGGCCAGCCGCGTTCGCGCAGGTAGTCGATGCTCTTGTGGTAGCCGGCCACCTCGTGCCTGCTGCTGTCGGGAGCTTGTTCGAAGCGGCTGTGCGTGCCGCGGCTGTGCAGGCGGCGGGCGATGACGTCGGGGTCGGCGGTGAGGATGACCGCGAGGTCGGGGCGGTGGACGCCGTCGTTGACGGTCCACACGGTGTCCATCGACAGCCCGTCCAGGCCTTGCAGGACCAGGGACGAGGGCAGGTAGCGGTCGGTGATGACGATCGCGCCGGCCTCCAGGGCGGGCAGGATCTCGGTGGTGTGCTGGTGGGCGCGATCACCGGCGCACAGCCTCGCCAGCGCCACGCCCCGGTAGAGGTGGGTACCGTGGCGGATCAGCTCGCCCAGCGGGGTGCGGGACGGTTGGGTGGTGGCGTGCACCGCCAGGCCGGTGGCGACGAGCAGGTCCATGACGCGGGCGACGGTGCTGGACTTGCCGACACCGCCGGGGCCGTCGACGCTGACCAGCGTGCCGGGCAGGCGGAGCCGGTCGGGGCTCGGGCTGGTCATGCCGGCGTCAGCGGCAGCAGCCGTCGTCCCTGCGTGGGCATGGGGCACTGCTCGGTGTCGACTTCGCCGATGCGTCCGCCCGCGGCGACCACGGCGGCCGGGCAGCCCTTGCCGCAGTCCGCGTCGAGGGAACAAGATCGGCAGGAGGGGTTGTCACCGACCTGGTAGCGGTCGTGGAACCGGTAGGCGTCCAGGCGGTCGGCCACATCGGGGTCGGTGAAGATGTTGCCCACGATGAACTCGGTGTCGGCGTGCCGGGAGGTCGGGGTCCGGGCGGCGAAGACCAGGTAGGGGCACACCGTGACCTCGCCGGGGGTGAACACGTAGAGGATGGTGCCGGCCTCGCACCCGGCCAGCGGCCGTCCCTCGGTGTTGGGGAAACGGATGTGGGCGACGTCCAACTCCGGTCCGTCGAACGGGATGGTGCGCTCGAAGATCTCCTGCATGTGCATCGCGGACTTCGCCAGGCGCGCCTGGGACTTCACCCCCCGACCCATGCTGCCCAGCGGGTTGAGCAATACGTACCGGGCGCCGTGCTCGCGCGCGAACGCGCACAGCGCGGTGTATTCCTCGTCGTGGGCCAGGCTGTTGGGCGTGCACAGCAACCCCTGCAACAGGCCCGCTGCGGCGAGCTTGCGCACCGTGGCGACGGTGATGTCGAAGGAGGCACGGTCACCGCGGAAGCGACCGTGGGACTCGGCGGCGAACCCGTCGAGGGAGACGTTGCAGTGCACCCCGCCCACCGCCACCAGTTCCGCGATCCCCTCCTCGTCCAGCGTGGTGGCGTTGGTGCAGACCCCGACCTGCATCCCGGCGGCCCGGAACGCCCGGACGATTCCCAGGAAGTCCGGGTGCAGCGTCGGCTCGCCCCCGGTCAGGGTTACCCGGGTGACCCGGCACTGCACGAGGCGGGGGATCACCTTGTCCACGACCCCGGTCAGCGGCATCTGCCTGCCGATCCTGGTGGCCGAGACGAAGCAGTGCGCGCAGTGCAAATTGCAGTCTTCATTGATCTGCACCAAGGCCTTGCGGTGTGGTGAGTCGACCGTGGTCCGGAAGTAGCAGGAAGCGGTCCGGCCGGGACCGGTGATGTTGCGTGTGCTCATGGCTTGCCTCTCCACTCTCGGACGCGCAATGCCACGCCGCCTCGATAAGTGTTCGTTCGAACATTAACAAGGGTGCTGCTGTCTGAGTGGACATATGTGGGACAGTTGGGTTGTGACGGGCGGGACTTTAAAACCAACAATGCCCCGGTAAAAAAAAAAGCCAGGACCGGGCTCCCGTTGGTGCCAATGCCGCCCAACCCAAAACAACACCGCCCCGGGGGGCCGACAGCGACACC
>NZ_JBHWIE010000259.1:7850-10054 GCF_042732085.1 Actinosynnema sp. NPDC059797 | reverse complement strand
CCCTACCGCGCTTGTCAAGGGGTGTCGCACGCTTTTCGCGACACCCCTTGACAAGTGTGGTTGCCTTTGGCAGGCCATGCGGGAGAGGACGAGCCCGCTTTTCCCCTCTCTTGGCGGCCTGCCATGCGGCGAGCTTCTTTTATCTTGTGAACTTCTGGGGTTCACGGGCAAAGAAAACAGTTCACGAGCGACGCTCGCCGCTGGGCAGGCCTCCGGGGGAAGAGCGTGAAGCTCGTGTTCCCCCGCATGGCCTGCCAAAGGCAACCACCCTTGTCAAGGGGTTCCGGATAAAGCGCCCGGAACCCCTTGACAAGCGCGGTCGGGCTGCGCCCAGGCCATACGGGGGAACACGAGCCGGCCCGCAGTTTGCCAAGCGCGCGATGTCCGTAGGTGGTCGCTTGTGCTGTGCGGGCGCATGACTCGAGAGTGCTGAGTGCACGAGTCGCGAGTGCTGAGTGCATGACACGCGAGTGCTGAGTGCACGACTCGCTGTTGCGGCGCGGAAGCGGTCGGTGTGGTCGTGTGGTGCGTTGGAAACGGATCTGCAACGGATTCACAACTGAGACGCGGGCGTCGGCTCCCCGGGGCGTGAACGTGGGACTCAGGGGTCCGAAAGGTAGGACTCGCAGGTCGCGGGGGTATCGGGCGCTCCAGGGGTAAACCGAGCGTGTCCGACCGGTCTACGCAAGGTGCCTGAACGGACCACTCGGGACCCGGCTACCAGAATCGTTCCAGGGGCGCAAATGTCGCAACGTCGGTAACAGCGCGGACACGGGAGCTTGACACAACTCCGTGGCGCGAACCACACTCCCCCAAAACCTGGGAGCGCTCCCAGAACGTTCACCGCCGATCAACTGAGGAGTTCTCGTGCGCTACCGTAGAGCGGGCTTGGCCAAGGCGCTGGCCTGTACCGCAGTGGTCGCCCTGGCCGCTACGGCCTGTGGCTCGGGTGGTTCCACCACCACTTCCGACGGCAAGACCGTGCTGACGATCGCCACGTTCAACGAGTTCGGCTACGAGGAACTCCTCAAGGAGTACGAGGCGGCCAACCCGAACATCAAGATCGAGCAGCGCAAGACCGGCCAGGCCGCGCCCCACCACCAGAACCTCTTCGCCAAGCTGACCGCCGGCTCCGGTCTCGCGGACGTCGAGGGCGTGGAAGAGGGCTACCTGGCCAAGGTCATGGCCCAGTCCAGCAAGTTCGAGGACCTGAAGAAGATCGGTCCGTCGGACGTCCGCGAGGACCGCTGGCTGCAGTGGAAGGTCGACGCCGTCACCACCAAGGACGGCAAGCTCATCGGTTACGGCACCGACATCGGCCCGCTGGCCATGTGCTACCGCAAGGACCTCCTCGAAGCGGCCAACATGCCGTCCGACCCCGAGGGCGTCAAGGCGCTGTTCGAGACCTGGGACTCCTACTTCGCGGCGGGCGAGCAGTACGTGAAGGCCACCGGCAAGGCGTGGTTCGACTCCGCCTCGCAGGTCTTCAACCCGATGCACAACCAGGAGAAGGTCGGCTACTTCGACAGCGACGACAAGCTGGCGATCGAGACCAACAACGACAAGAACATCTTCGACAAGGTCGTGAAGGCCGTCGAGGGTGGTCAGTCGGCCAAGCTGGTCGCGTGGAGCGACGAGTGGAAGCGCGGCTTCAAGGAGTCCGCGTTCGCCACGAAGGTCTGCCCGTCCTGGATGCTGGGTGGCATCCGCGAGAACTCCGGCCCCGAGCACAAGGGCAAGTGGGCCGTCAGCGCCTCCTTCCCCGGTGGCGGCGGCAACTGGGGCGGTTCGTACCTGACCGTCCCGACCCAGGGCAAGAACAAGGAAGAGGCCGCGAAGCTGGCCGCGTGGCTGACCGCGCCCGAGCAGCAGATCAAGGCCTTCAAGGCCAAGGGCACCTTCCCCAGCCAGACCCAGGCCCTGATCTCGCCCGAGCTGCTGAACCAGACCGACGAGTACTTCGGCGGCGAGAAGGTCGGCCTGCTGTTCGCCGAGCAGGCGAACAAGGTCCCGGCGGCCCAGTACAAGGGCCCTGAGGACGGCGCCATCCAGGAGAACATCGTCAGCCCGGCCCTCCAGTCGGTCGAGCAGGGTGTTTCCGGTGCGGAGGCGTGGGGCAAGGTCGTCGAGGGAGCCAAGAAGGCTGCCAAGTAATGACGACCGAATTGACGGTCACGAGCGGGCGGGGCGCCCAGCCCCGCCCG
>NZ_JBHWIE010000259.1:1240-7840 GCF_042732085.1 Actinosynnema sp. NPDC059797 | reverse complement strand
ATTTTTTGTTCTTCTTTTTTTATGTCCAGGTGGGGGTGGGGGCCCGACACCCCCCCGCCGCGGCGCGAAGACAACGATGACATCTCGCCCGCCAAGCTGAGCTGGCGGCACCGGCTGACCAAACTCGACGTCAAGGTCTCGCCGTACCTCTACATCGCCCCGTTCTTCGTCGTGTTCGGCATCGTGGGCCTGTTCCCGCTGCTGTACACCGCCTACATCTCGCTGTTCGACTGGGAGATGGGCGCCGACGAGCAGCCGTTCATCGGGCTGGAGAACTACACCACGCTGTTGGCCGATTCGCAGTTCTGGAACGCGATGGTCAACACGCTGAGCATCTTCGTGCTCTCCAGCGGTCCCCAGGTGGTCGTGGCGGTGCTGCTGGCCGCCCTGCTCAACACCGCGCTGCGCGGGCGCACCGCCTGGCGCATGGGCGTGCTGCTGCCCTACGTGGCCAGCCTCGTCGCCCTGACGATCATCTTCGCGAACCTGTTCGGCCCCCAGTACGGCATGATCAACAACATCCTGGAGTTCTTCGGGATCGACCGGATCGACTGGCAGGCCGAGCGCTGGTGGAGCCACGTCGCCATCGCCACCATGGTCAACTGGCGCTGGACCGGTTACAACGCGCTGATCGTGCTGGCCGCGATGCAGGCCATCCCGCGCGACGTCTACGAGGCGGCCTGGGTGGACGGCGCGAGCAAGGTGCGCCAGTTCTTCAGCATCACGCTGCCGCTGCTGCGCCCGACGCTGATCTTCGTGGTGGTCACCTCGACCATCGGCGGCCTCCAGATCTTCACCGAGCCGAAGCTGTTCGCGCCCTCGGGCAGCAACAACGGCGGTTCGCAGAACCAGTACCAGACCGTCGTGCTCTACATGTACCAGTCCGGCTTCGAGGGTTTCGACCTCGGCTACGCCTCGGCGATCGCCTGGGTCCTGTTCCTGGTCATCATCGCGATCGCCGGCATCAACTTCCTGATCACCAGGCGACTCGCATCCTCCGGAGGAGCATGATGGCCGTCATCCAGGGGCGTCCGACCGTCGCCGAGCGGCCGCCGGGGCGCGGCGGCGGCAAGTCGGGGGGCAAGGGCACGCTGTCCGAGCGCCGCCCAGGCTTCACCGTCTACGGCATCCTGATCGCCTTCATCCTCGGCTCGGCGTTCCCGTTCTACTGGTCCTTCGTGGTGGCCAGCCACAACGACGCGGACATCAAGGGCGACCCGCCGCTGATCCCGGGCGGCAACTTCTTCGTCAACGCCGGCCGCGTGCTCGACACGATCCCGTTCTGGAGGGCGCTGGGCAACAGCGTCATCGTCTCCGGCACGGTGACCCTGTCGGTGGTCATCTTGTCCACTTTGGCCGGATTCGCGTTCGCGAAGCTGCGCTTCAAGGGGCGCGGCCCGCTGATGGTCTTCGTCGTCGCCACCCTCGCGGTGCCGACCCAGCTCGGCATCATCCCGCTCTTCATGACGATGTCGGAGCTCGGCTGGTCCGGCACGCTCGGCGCGGTCATCGTCCCCAACCTGGTGACCGCCTTCGGCGTGTTCTGGATGCGCCAGTACATCGCCGACGCCGTGCCGGACGAGCTGATCGAGGCCGCCCGCATGGACGGGTGCAGCATGATCCGCACGTTCTGGCACGTGTGCCTGCCCGCGGTGCGCCCGGCGGCGGCCATGCTGGGCATCTTCACGTTCATGACGTCGTGGAACGACTTCCTCTGGCCGTTGATCGTGCTCGACCCGTCCGACCCGACCATGCAGGTCGCCCTGGAGAAGCTCCAGAGCGGCTACTACGTCGACAACACGCTCGTGCTCGCCGGGACCACGATGGCCACGGTCCCGATCTTGATCGTCTTCCTCGTACTCGGTCGGCAGATCGTCGCCGGGATCATGCAGGGTGCTGTGAAGGGGTAGCTGTGGAGTCGATTTCCTTTCCCGAGGGATTCGTGTGGGGCGCCGCGACAGCGGCGTTCCAGATCGAGGGCGCGACCACCGCGGACGGTCGCACCGCGTCCATCTGGGACACGTTCTGCAAGACGCCGGGTGCGGTGGTGGGCGGTGACACGGGCGACCCCGCCGCGGACCACTACTACCGCGTCGACGAGGACGTCCAGTTGATGGTCGACCTCGGGCTGCACGCGTACCGGTTCTCCACCGCGTGGCCGCGCATCCGCCCCGACGCGGGTCCGGTCAACCAGGCGGGCCTGGACTTCTACTCCCGGCTGGTCGACAAGCTGCTGGAGAACAACATCACCCCGTGGCTGACGCTCTACCACTGGGACCTCCCGCAGACCCTGGAGGACCAGGGCGGCTGGGCCAACCGCGACACGGCGTACCGCTTCGCGGAGTACGCCGAGTCGGTCGTCGGCGCGCTGGGCGACCGGGTGGTCAACTGGACCACCCTGAACGAGCCGTGGTGCTCGTCGCTGCTCAGCTACGCCGCCGGCGTCCACGCGCCGGGCCGCCAGGAGCCGGAGGCCGCCGTGGCCGCCGTGCACCACCTGCTGCTCGCGCACGGCCTGGCCACCGCGGCCATCCGGGAGCAGGCGCCGGCCGCCAAGATCGGGATCACGCTGAACATGTACCCGATCATCCCGGCGGACCCGGACGACCCGGCCGACCTGGACGCCGCCCGCAGGCTGGACGGCCTCCAGAACCGGATCTTCCTGGACCCGCTGTTCAAGGGCGAGTACCCGGCCGACATCGTCGCGGACCTGGAGCCCTACGGCTTCTCCAAGCACATCCGCGAGAACGACCTGGAGATCATCTCCGCGCCGTTGGACCAGCTGGGCGTCAACTACTACGCCGAGCACTTCGTCAGCGGCACGCCCGCGCCGGAGTCCGAGGCGCCGGTCCAGACCAACGGGCGTCGCCCGACCGGGTCACCCTGGGTGGGCGCCGAGCACGTCACCTTCCCCAGCCGGGGCCTGCCCCGGACCGACATGGACTGGGAGGTCGAGCCGAACGGCCTGTACAAGGTGCTCAAGCGGGTGCACGACGACTACCCGAGCATCCCGCTGTACGTGACCGAGAACGGCGCCGCCTACCGGGACTCGGTCGACGAGGACGGCTCGATCAACGACGTGGAGCGCCGCGACTACATCGACTCCCACCTCCGGGCGGCCCACGCGGCCATTCGGGAGGGTGTCGACCTGCGCGGCTACTTCGCGTGGTCGCTCATGGACAACTTCGAGTGGGCCGAGGGTTACGCCAAGCGGTTCGGGATCGTGCATGTCGACTACGAGACCCAGGTCCGGACCCCTAAGATGAGCGCCATGTGGTACTCGCAGGTTGCTCGTGGCAACGCTCTCGCGGCGACGGTCGCTCCGTGACCGATGCCGTTGAACCACCCAGGGCACGACGACCGAACACCCGGCTGGAGGAGGTCGCTCGTGCCGCCGGGGTGTCCAAGTCGACCGTGTCGCGGGTGATCAACGGCGAGCCGTACGTGAGCTCGAAGGCGCGCGAGGCCGTCCACCAGGCCATCACGCAGCTCGGTTACAGCCCCAACCAGGCCGCCCGGACGCTCGCCGGCAGCAGGGCGAACTGCATCGCCCTGGTCGTCTCCGAGCAGGGCAGCCGCGTGCTGGCGGACCCGTTCTTCGCCGGTGTGCTGCGCGGCGTGAACGCCGAGCTGGCGGGCAAGCGGGTCCAGCTCGTCCTCATGATGAGCAAGGAGGGCGACGAGCAGGACCTGGTGAACTACCTCTGCGGCGGCCACGTGGACGGCGTGCTGGTGATCAGCCTGCACGGCCAGGACCCGCTGCCCCGCACGCTCGCCGACGCGGGCCTGCCGACCGTCGTCGGCGGCAGGCCCCTCGGCGCGGGCGGAGTGCCCTATGTGGACTCCGACAACTTCAACGGGGCCATGGAGGCGGCGCGCTACCTGGTCTCGCTGGGTCGCAAGCGCATCGCCACCATCGCCGGCCCCCGGGACATGGCGGTGGGCATGGACCGGCTCTCGGGCTGGAAGCGCGGCATCAGCCAGGCCCGGATGGACGCCGACCTGGTCGCCTACGCGGCGGACTTCACCCCGGAGAGCGGCGCGGCGGCCATGGCCGACCTGCTCCGGCGGGAACCGGCGCTGGACGCGGTGTTCGTCGGCGCCGACATCATGGCCCTGGGCGCCCTCCAGACCCTGCACGCGCACGGCAAGAAGGTGCCCGACGACGTGGCCGTGGTCGGCTTCGACGACCTGATGATCGCCTCCACCGCGGTGCCGCCGCTGACCACGATCCGCCAGGACGTGGAGCAGTTGGGCCGCACCATGACGTGGCGGTTGATGGCGGAGCTGGCGGGGGAGGAGAACCTCCCGCCGTTCCTGCTCCTGCCGACCTCGATGGTCACCCGCGTCAGCGCCTGAGCACGACCTCCGCGAACCGGTCGGCGGCACGTCCGCCGGCCGGTTCGCGCGTTCCCGGGCCGGTTCGCGGGTGCTGCGCCCGGGTCGCGGGTTCCCAGGGCGGTTCGCGCGTTCCACGGCCGTTCGCGGGCGTTCGCGGGCCCGGCGCTTCGTCCGTTCCGTTCCGGGAGTCCTCTTCGGTCGGTCGGGCGTTCGGCTGAACGCCGCCGTTCACGGAACATCACTCGGATGGCGTAGTCGGGGCTCTTGCTGAGGACCGATTCGCCTGGCTAACGTCCCTCTACACAGATCTGGGAGCGCTCCCAGAAGCGCGGAGCGCCCCGCAGGCCTGGGAGGAGGCGGTTCCCTCTCGCCCCCGCCTCCTCCCACCCCCCGCGCAAAGGAGCGCAGGCACGATGGCAGCCAGAGCCACCCCGGCCCGGTACCCGGTCCGCAGGCCCACGGACGAGGGAAGCGGACTCGTGAGGAGGCTGCTGGCGCTGATCTCCGCGGTCCTCGCCGCGTTCGCCCTGGTCGCCGTCACCAGCGCGACCAACCCCGGCTCGCGGGCGCCGCAGGTGGACGCCTCGTCCGTGGCGGAGGTCGTCCAGAAGCACCGCTGGCGCAACGCGGAGATCCAGGGCGGCGGCTTCGTGCCCGGCATCGTGTTCAGCCCGGCCGAGAAGGACCTGATCTACGCCCGCACCGACATCGGCGGCGCCTACCGGTGGGACCAGGCCGCCGGCCGCTGGACCCCGCTGCTCGACTGGGTCGACTGGGACCGGTGGGGCTACAACGGCGTGGCGAGCATCGCGCCCGACCCCGCCGACCCCGAGCGGGTCTACGCCGCCGTCGGCATGTACACCAACAGCTGGGACCCGAACAACGGCGCGATCCTGCGCTCGTCCGACCGGGGGCGCAACTGGCTGGTCACCGAGCTGCCGTTCAAGGTCGGCGGCAACATGCCCGGCCGGGGCATGGGCGAGCGGCTCGCCGTCGACCCGAACGACGGCCGCGTGCTGTACCTCGGCGCGCCCAGCGGCAAGGGCCTGTGGCGCAGCACCGACCGCGGCGCCACGTGGTCGCAGGTCACGAGCTTCCCCAACCCGGGGAACTACGTCGCCGACCCGGACGACCCCAACGGCTACGCCAACGACATCCAGGGCGTCGTGTGGGTCACCTTCGACCCGCGGTCGTCCTCGCCCGGCAGCCCCGCGAAGACCGTTTACGCGGGCGTGGCCGACAAGGAGAACACCGTCTACCGCAGCACCGACGCGGGCGCGACGTGGACCCGGCTGGAGGGCCAGCCCACCGGCTACATCGCCCACAAGGGCGTGCTGGACGCCGAGGGCGGCTTCCTCTACCTGGCCACCAGCGACACCGGCGGCCCGTACGACGGCGGCAAGGGCGACGTGTGGAAGCACGACACCGCCACGGGGGAGTGGACGCGCATCAGCCCCGTCCCCTCGACCAGCCCCGACGCCCACTTCGGCTACAGCGGCCTGACCGTCGACCGGCAGGACCCGGACACGCTGATGGTCGCCACCCAGATCTCGTGGTGGCCCGACGTCATCATCTTCCGCAGCACCGACGGCGGCGCCACGTGGACCCGGGCCTGGGACTTCACCGACTACCCCAACCGGAGCTTCCGCTACAGGATGGACATCGGCGCCTCGCCGTGGCTGAGCTGGGGCGCGAACCCGCAGCCGCCCGAGGTCACGCCGAAGCTCGGCTGGATGGTGGAGTCGCTGGAGATCGACCCGTTCGACTCCGACCGGATGCTCTACGGCACCGGCGCGACCGTCTACGGCACCACCGACCTGCGCAAGTGGGACGCGAACGAGCAGATCACGATCAAGCCGACCGCGGCGGGCCTGGAGGAGACCGCGGTGCTCGACCTGATCAGCCCGCCCACCGGGGACGCGCCGCTGATCAGCGGCCTGGGCGACATCGGCGGGTTCCGGCACACCGACCTGACGCGCGTGCCGCCGATGATGTTCACCCAGCCGAACTTCACCACGACCACCAGCCTGGACTACGCCGAGGGCAACCCCTCGGTGGTGGTCCGCTCCGGCAACGTCGACGACCAGCCGAACGTGGCGTTCTCGACCGACGGGGGCGCGAACTGGTTCGCGGGCTCCGAACCGGCCGGGGTCACCGGCGGCGGCACGGTCGCCGCGGCGGCCGACGGCAGCCGGTTCGTGTGGTCCCCGGCGGGCGCGGGCGTCCACCACTCGGTCGGCTTCGGCACCGCGTGGGCGC
>NZ_JBHWIE010000259.1:0-1230 GCF_042732085.1 Actinosynnema sp. NPDC059797 | reverse complement strand
CGTCCGCGGGCGTGCCGGCGGGCGCGGTCGTCGAGTCCGACCGGGTGAACCCGGACAAGTTCTACGCCCTGGCCGGCGGTCGCCTCTACACCAGCACCGACGGCGGCGCGACGTTCACCGCGGGCGCCGAGGCGCCGGGGACCACCAAGCTCAAGGCCACCCCCGGCCACGAGGGCGACGTCTGGGTGGTCGGGCAGGGCGGCCTGTACCGCTCGACCGACTCCGGCGCCACGGTCAAGCGCAACAGCCACGTCGGCCGCGGCGTGAACATCGGGTTCGGCAAGGCCGCGCCCGGCAAGACCTACCCGACGATCTACGCGGTGCTGACCGTGGGCATCGGCTCGGACGGCGTCTTCCGGTCCGAGGACCTCGGGTACGACGGGGTCGGCTCGGGCTGGGTGCGCATCAACGACGACGCCCACCAGTACGGCAACATGGGCGAGGCGATCACCGGGGACCCGCGGGTCTACGGGCGCGTCTACCTGGGCACCAACGGCCGCGGCATCCTCGTCGCCGACCCGGACGGCCCGATCACGACCACCCACCCGTGGCCGCCCTCGACGACCACCACCACGAAGAGCACCACCACCACGACCACCACGACCACCACGACGACGACCACCACTGCGCCACCGGCTTCGTGCTCGGTGCGGTACGAGGTCGTCAACCAGTGGGGAGGTGGCTTCACCGGCTCGGTGAAGCTCACCAACCGGGGCACCGGCGCCATCACCGGCTGGGACCTCGGCTGGTCGTTCGCGAACGGCCAGAAGATCACCAACAGCTGGAACGGCAAGGTGACCCAGTCGGGCGCCGCCGTCTCGGTGACCAACGAGGGATGGAACGGGACCGTCGCCGCGGGTGGCTCGGTGGAATTCGGTTTCCAGGCGAGCTGGCAGGGCAGCAACGTCACCCCCACCGGCTTCACCCTGAACGGCAGGACCTGTTCGACCGCCTAGCGGAGCCCTCGTTTGGCCTGGCGGCGCAGTTGCATGATCCGGGCTGCGCCGACCAGGGCCACCAGGACCGCACCGGCGATCGCCGCGAGCAGCAGTGCCACTCCCAACGGGAGCGTGCCGGACGCACCCAGGAAGTGGATCGTGGCGCCGGTGAGGTTCTGGAGGATGAAGACCAGCAGGAGGAGCAGCACCGCGATCGAGGCCAGGACCGCGAACCACGGTCCACCGGCTTGGGCGCCCTCCCCCCTGCCAGGTCCGCGCCCGACCCCGTCGG
>NZ_JBHWIE010000258.1:0-10089 GCF_042732085.1 Actinosynnema sp. NPDC059797 | reverse complement strand
CAACATCTGCCTGTACTACCTGCCGCCGCTGGTGATCGCGTCGGTGGTGCTGTGGAGCTACCACCCGGTGCTGGTGCTCGTGCTGATCGGCCTGATCCTGGTCACCTGCGTGATCGTGATCCCGCTGATCCGCCGCCGCCAGCAGCTGGTCGACCAGCGCGAGGCGGCCATCGCCCGGGTCTCGGGCCACGTGGCCGACACCCTGTCGAACATGGACGCGGTGCGGGCCTTCGCGGCCGAGGGGCGCGAGGGCGCCGAGCACCGCGAGCGCGCCGCCGAGCAGCGCCGGGTCACCATCCGCTCGTGGGACTACGCCAACCTCCGCATCGACACGATCATCGCGCCGATGTCCGTGCTCACCAACGCCCTGGGCCTGCTGCTCGCGGTGGCCCTGAGCGGCGGGACGCTCGGCGTGGAGGCGATCGTGGTCGCGTTCACCTACTTCACCAACGCGACCCGGATCATGTTCGAGTTCAACAACATCTACCGGCGGCTGGAGAGCTCCCTGACCGAGGCGGCCCAGTTCACCGAGCTGCTGCTCACCCCGCCGGAGGTGGTGGACCCGGTCGAGCCGGTGCCGCTGCGCCCGTCCACGGCCGAGGTCCGCTTCCAGGACGTGACCTTCGCTCACGCCGGCGCGCCACCCCTGTTCACCGGCCTGGACCTGACCGTGGCGGGTGGCAGCAGGATCGGCCTGGTCGGCCGGTCCGGAGGCGGCAAGAGCACCCTCACCCGGCTGCTGCTGCGATTGATGGACATCCAGGGCGGCCGGATCCTGGTCGGCGGCCAGGACATCGCCCAACTGCGCCAGGCGGACCTGCGCAGCCTCATGGCGTACGTGCCGCAGGACCCGGCCATGTTCCACCGGACCCTGTGGGAGAACATCGCCTTCGCGCGGCCGGACGCCACCGACGCCGAGGTGCGGAACGCGGCGCGGGCCGCGCACGTCACGGAGTTCGCCGAGGCGCTGCCCGACGGGTTCGACACCCTGGTGGGGGAGCGGGGCGTCAAGCTGTCCGGCGGCCAGCGCCAGCGGGTGGCGCTCGCGCGGGCCATCCTGCGCGACGCGCCGATCCTGCTGCTCGACGAGGCGACCAGCGCGCTGGACTCGGAGAGCGAGGTCCTCGTCCAGGAGGCCCTGTGGCAGCTCATGGACGGCCGCACCGCGCTGGTGGTCGCCCACCGGCTCAGCACCGTGGTCCGCATGGACCGGCTGGTCGTGCTCGACCAGGGCCGGATCGTCGAGCAGGGCACGCACGACGAGCTGCTCACCGCGAACGGCGCTTACGCGCGCCTGTGGCGGCACCAGTCGGGCGGCTTCCTCGACGACGAGGCGGAGCTGTCCACTGTGGAGTCGAAGTAGGGCGGAGCCAGAGCAGGAGCCGGTGAGCTGATCGACCTCCGGTAGCCGCCGCGCCGGGGTCGGTCGGGCCTGAGTCGACCGGGCAGGCGGGGGCTGGGGCAGGTTGTGGGTTAGCCAGGTTGGTCAGGCTGGTCGGGTCGATCGGGCAGGTCGGTCCGGTACCTCAGGTCGGTCAGCGCCAGCACCTGCCCCGCCGCGCTGTTGGCCGGCGCGACCAGTTCAACGCCCAGCTCGGCGACGACTTCGTGCAGCAGCCGGACCCCGGCGCTGGCCAGGTGCGTCACCCCGGTCAAGTCCACCGCCAGGGGCCGCCCACCACCGCGGCTCGCGTTGAGCAGGGTGGTGTGCAGCAGCTCCGCGGTGTGGGCGTCGACCGGCCCGCGCACCGTCAGCACCGGGTGCGGTCCGCGCCGCAGGTCACTGGTCAGGGCGTCCCCGGAGCGGGTCACGGGCCGTTCCGGGTGGTCGAGGTGCGGCGCGCGGGTCAGCTCGAAGGCCATCCGCGCGGTGGTGCCGTCGTCGGCCGGCTCCACCTCCACCCGGTCGGCGAAGTGGCGCATCAGCGCCAGGCCGCGTCCCCGGTCGCCCGGCGACTCGGGCACGGGCCGCCACCGGCCCTGGTCGGTCACCGCGAACTCGGCGAAGCCGTCGTCGGACAGGTGGGCGTCGACCACCACCTCGCCATGGCCGTCGCCGTAGGCGTGCTCGATGGCGTTCGTGACCGCCTCGCCGATCGCGTGCTGCACCGCGAACGCGCGGTCGTCATCGACGTCCAGCGCGGCGAGCCAGTCCGCGATCCCGTGCCGCAGCCACGCCAGCGCGGCCGGCTTCGCGGGCAGCTCCAGGCGCAGGGGCGGCTGCCGCCGGCCCAGGTGCTGCGCGACGAGGATGGTCACGTCGTCCTCGTACCCGAGCCGGCCCATGCCCTCCACCGCGGCCACGCACAGCCGGTCGGCCAGGTCCTTCGGCCGCGCGCCCGCCTCGTCGGCCGGCCGACCCACCGCGGACGCGGTCGCCTCGGCCAGCGCGGACAGACCGGCCGCCAGGGGTCGGCCGGAGCGCTCGACCAGGCCGTCGGAGTACAGCAGCAGCGCGTCGTCCGGGCCGAGCCGGTCGTGCCACAGCGTGTTCGCGGGCCTGCCGACGCCGAGCGGGGCGTCGTGGCCGGAACCCACCAGGAACCGGGTCGTGCCGTCGGGGGAGACCACCAGCGCGGGCGGGTGCCCGCGGTTGACGCCGCGCAGCACGCCGGTCCCGGTGTCCAGCTCGACCAGGCACACGGTGGCGGCACGGGTCGCGGGCAGGCGGGCGGCGAAGGCGTCCAACTGCGCCACCACCGCCTCGACGTCCGCGCCCGACCACAGCGCGTTCAACGCGACCGTGCGCAACTGCCCCATCGCGGCGGCGGCCTCAGTCCCGTGCCCGACCACGTCACCGACCAGCAACGCCACCCGACCCGGAGACCGTTCCTCCTGCCCCGCTGAGCGCCCTGCGGCGTGCCCTCCTGCCTGTCCTCCTTCCCGTCCTCCCGTGATGGGCACGGCGTCGAACCAGTCGCCGCCGGCCGACTGCTCGTCGTCCGCGACCACGTACCGGGCGGCCAGCCGCACGCCGGGCAGGACCGGCAGGACGTCCGGCAGCAGGGCGCGTTGCAGCGTATGCACCACGTGCTGCACGGCCTGGTAGCGCTGTTCGGCCGTGCGGCGCGCGGACACCTGCTCGGTCACTTCCACCACGTGCGCGACCACACCGGTGACCGTGCCGTGCTCGTCGTGCAAGGGCAGGCAGGTGAAGGTGAAGAAGCCCTCCTCCAGCCGCCCGTCGCCGTCCCGGTCGACCAGCACCCGCCGTTCCCTGCCCACCACGACCCGACCAGCCGCGTAGCACTGCTCGATCAGGTCGAAGACCTGCTGACCGGCCACTTCCGGAACGGCCTCGCGCACCGGTCTGCCGAGGAGCTCGGGTCGGTGGCCGACGGAGGTGCGCGCCGCGCGGTTGGCCGCGACCACCACCAGGTCGGGTCCGCGAAACACCCAGACCGCGGCGGGAAGGTCCTCGAAGCAAGCCATGACGGCAGCCGGGTCGCCCGCTTGGGTGAGCGCCGACTCGGAATCGGGATCCATGATCAGCCCAGCCTAGGGTCGCGAGCACAGCCCTGCCCGTCGAGACCTGGTCGGCTCCCCCACACGGGGGAGCGCACGCGGCTGCCCGGTTTCCCGCGCCGAAATTCCCGCGCCAAGAGTCTGGTGCCAAGAGTCGTGCGCCAGAAGCCCTGTGCCGAGGGGCCTGCCCCCGGGAGCCCTGCGCCGAGGGTCGTGCGCCGAGGGTCGTGCGCCGAGGTTCCGGCGGGATCGCAAGGTGATCGTCAGGTCCGCCCGCGCCCGCGCGTGGGAGGCTCGTCCGTGTCCCCCTTCTCGACCGGCCGGCCGGTACCGGTCCACCCGCTCGTCACCACCGGGCGCGAGTCGTGACCGCCGGCAACGACACCGCCGTGCTCGTCGTCCAGGACGAGGACACCACCTCGCCTGACGATGTCGCCGCGTGGTTGCGCGACCGCATCGACGGCTGGCCCGCGGCGGACGTGCTCCTGATCGGCGTCGTGGTGGGGGAGTTGTTCGACAACGCCCGGCAGCACGGCTCGCCGCCGTTCGTGATCGAGCTGGTCCTCGACCGCTGGCGCGAACGCCTGGTGGTCAGCGTGCGCGACCGCGCCCTGCGCCCGAGCGGGGCGTGGCGGGCGGCGGCGGGGCTGACGCTGGTCGCCGCCCTGTCCGAGCGCTGGGGTGTGGTGTCGCAGGGACGCAACACGACCGTGTGGGCCGAGATCGCTTTTCGGGACTGACAACCCGCTGGTGCGCACCGAGCCCTGTGCTGGTTTGTTCAGGGCTCTTTATTGCTTCAGTGTTGCTTGAAAACAACACTGAGGGGTTGTGGTCGCCAGTATGAGCAGCGCATCAGAGATGGCCTTGATGTCACGGCGCCCTGCGGGAGTGGGTCACGGTAAGGCCTCCCGGAGCTGGCTCCAGCGTGGTGCTTGGCCGCTCGTGGTGCCGTCGATCGGGTCGATTCGGGGCACCGCCGGAGTGATCCACGCCCCGCGGTCCGCCTCCGCCGGTCGTCGATCGTCCACTGTGTACACGGTGGTGCAGGTGCCCGCGGTGAGGGCGCCGACGCCCAGGCCGAGCAGCACGACGAGGGTGGATTTTCTCTTGCACGACATGGTCGTCTCCTGGGACGTGCGAGGTCGGGACGGGAGTCGTCCGACGCGGCGCTGCCGGAAGCGTTGCGGCGTAGGAGGTTTCGGGCGGTCGACGACCGCGATCGAGCAGGAAGGGGTGAGGACGACCGCCCTCGGAATCGGCGCTATGGCAGGGGAGCGCCTGCTGTGATCTTAACGTGCGGCTTTGTGCCGCGGGGTTTTTCGGGCCCGAGTGAACTCGATCGTGTTACACCGGGCGGTGCGGCGGCCGCGGGTGTCAGGACCGCTGGAGGCGGCCGTACAGGCGTGGGTCGCCGCAGCCCGCGAAGTAGTCGGCGAACACCCGCTGCGCCGAGGCCAGTGGCAGCAGCGCGCCGTCCGGTTCCAGGGCCTGCTGGATCACCGGCAGGTCGCCGGGGTGCGCTCCGAGCGCCACCACCACCTCGGCCACCTGCTCGGCCTTGACCTGCGCGCCGATGCGCGCCAGGCACTCGCGCACCGCGATCGCGTCGGCCCGTGCGATCCGTTCGCCCAGTTCGACGGTCCGTCTCGGGTCCGCTGCCAGTGCCGCTGCGAACGCGGTCCCGGTGACCTCGTCGCGCGCGGGGTCGCCGAAGTCGGACACCAGGACCAGGGAGAGCACCTCGTAGGCGGTCCGCACGCGTTCCGCGCCGATGGACCTCGGGTCGAGCCGGAACGCGCGGATCAGCCGGTCGGCCACCGCCACCACGTCCCGCCTGCGCACCACGTCGTCGGCGTTGGCGTCGAACAACCGCAGCCGGCGGGTGAACCGTGCGACCAGGTCGCCCTCTGCCATGAACAGCCCCATCGCGACTCACGGTGCCACAACGGCGATGCGCTCCGTGGCGACCCACCCGTTCATTCCCTGAAAGAGTGAACCCATCACCCGGTTACCCGGGTGCGGTCTGTCGAATCGCGTCGCGGTCGGGTCAGATCGCGACGCGCAGGCCGCGCAGTTCGTAGCCCGCGATCTCCTCCTTGAACGCCACCCGGGGCGCGTTGGTCATCCGCAGTCCTTCCAGGGCGAACAGCCTGGTCAGGAACACGTCGGTCTCCAGCACGGCGATGTGCGAGCCGGGGCAGCGGTGCGCGCCGTCGCCGAAGGTCAGCCCGGTCGCGGCGGTGCCCTCGGCGAGCGGGCGGCCGGGTCGCACGGCCAGGGGTTCGGGTCCGACGGCGTCCGGGTCGAGGTTGGCGGTGTCCACGTCCACGCGGACCAGGGCGCCCGCGGGCACGGTCAGCGGTCCGTCCGGTCCCGGCACCTCGACGGGTTCGGTGGTGCGTCGCCGCAGGTGGCCGATGACCGGTTCGAGTCGCAGCAGTTCGTGCAGGACGGCGAACCGCCCGGGTTCGTCCGCCGCCAGGTAGCGGGCGCGCAGGGTGTCGTCGGTGAAGAGGTGCCAGGCCGAGAGCACGACGAACTCGCGGGTGGTGACCATGCCGGCCGCGGCGAAGGTGAGGCACTCGCCCAGGACCTCGCCGCTGTGGCACCCCTCGTCCAGCAGGTGTGAGATGAGGTCGTCGCGTCGCCGGGTCCGGCGTGCCCGCACGGCCGGTCGCACGTCGGCGAAGTAGAACGCCGACCAGTTGTGCACCTGCCGCCCCACCCAGTACAGGCCGCGCAGGCTGGTGAACCCGGGTGTGCCGAACCGCTCGGGGAAGAACCGCTCCAGTCGCGCCTGGATGCCGGGTCTGCTCTCGGTCAGCCCGATGACCGCCGAGGTGACGTCGATGGCCAGCCGGAACGCGAGGTCCGCCAGGTCGACCTCGCCGGCGGCGCGCAGTCGTCGCACCTGGTCGTCGGCGACGCGTTCGGCGATCGCCCGGTAGGTCTCGTCCACGCGCCGAGGTGTGAAGAAGCGGGCGGTCTGGCGGCGGTGTTCGCGGTGTTCGGGTCCGTCGCGGTAGAGCACCGGTCGTCGGACGCGGGCGGGCATGCGTTCCACGGTCTCCACGCCCAGCCCGGCCTGCCGGGTGCCGGTGGCGCGCAGGAACGCCCGTCCGGCCGCGTACCCGGTGATCCGCCACACGCCGTCGGGGTCCTGCCGGACGGGGCAGCCCGCGTGGGTGCCGCCGCGGTCGACCTTGCGAGCCTGGTCCACGGGTGCCTCCGGTGATCGGTCCGTCGAGCGTAGGGCTGGTGCCCGGGGGCGGGCCAGGGTTCGTCCGCGTGGGGAGGTGCGCCGTTCGGGGGAGGGGTGCCGTGTCGGCGACCGGTCGCGATGGGCGGTGCGGATGTGCTCGCACGGGGGGTCGGGGGTGGATCACCCCGGGTAGGTTCGCGGCATGGGCGGGTGGGGGACGGGGGCGCGCCGGAGCGGGTTCGTGCTGCTGCTCGCGGCGACCGCGTGCGCCGACGTGGCCGGTGGGGTGCTCGCCACGTCCGCGGTGCTGGTCGCGGCGGCGGTGGGCGGTGGCGCGGTGACCGCGGTGCTGGTGGTGAGCGGGTTGCCGTGGCTGTTGGTGGGTGTGCCGGTCGGGGCGCTGGTGGACCGGGTGGATCGGCGGGTGCTCCTGGTCCTGGCCAACGGTGGTCGTGCCGCGGCGGCCGGGGTACTGGGAGTGGTGCTGCTGGTGGGCGCGCCCGGTCTGCCGGTGCTGTTGGCCGTGGTGTTGGTGGCCGGGGTGCTCCAGGTGGTGGTGGACACGTGCGCGGAGACGGCCGTGCCGCACCTGGTCGAGCCGGCCGGGCGCACCGCCGCGAACGGTGCGTTGACCGTGGCCACGCGGCTGACGAACCAGTTCGCCGGGCCGCTGACCGCGGGTGTGCTGCACGAGTCGGGCGCGGTGGTGCCGCCCCTGGTCGCCGCCGGGATGTGCGGGCTGGCCGCGGTGATCACCTTGGTCGGTTCCCGCGCCGGGGGGTGGGGGGCCGGGGGCCGGCGGGCTGGGGGACCGGGCGCCGGGGGATCGGGTTCCGGGGAGCCGGGTGCCGGAGAACCCGGAGGTGGGGGTCCGGGCGGGGGAGGGGTTCGGGTCCGGGGGGGGGGGGGGCGGGGCTACCCCGGGGGGGGGGGGGGGGGGGGGGGGGGGGGGGGGGGGCCGGGGGTGGCGTGCCTCGGGGCTCGGTGACCTGTTGCGGAACCCGGTGCTGCGCATCCTGGTGATCACCAGTGGCGCGACCACCCTGGGCAGCGCCGCCCACGCCGCCGCCCTGGTGCTGTACGCGGTGCCGCCGGGTCCGCTCGGCCTGTCCGGCGCACAGTACGGGGTGGCCGTCGGCGCGGTGGGCCTCGGTGCGACGGTCGGTTCGCTGGTGACGGCGCGGCTGGTCGCGCTGCTGGGGTGGCCGCGCCTGCTGCTGCTGTCGCGGTTCGGCTGGAGCGCGGTGTTCGCGGCCCCGTTGACGGGCCTGCACGTGCCGCTGGTGGTCCTCGGCGCGGCCGGTGGCGTGCTGGGTGGCACGTGGGCGGTGCCGGCCTTGTCGATCCGGCAGGCCGTGGTGCCCGCCGGGCGACTGGGTCGGGTCGGCGGCGCCTACCGGGCACTGACGCAGGGGTGCCTGCCCGCGGGTGCGGCGGTGGGTGGTGCCGTGTCCGCGCTGTGGGGGCCTGCGGCGGTGTTCGCGGCCGTCACGGCGTGCACGTTGCTGTTGATCGTCCCGCTGCGCCGGACCTTCGCCGCGCACCGCGTTCGGCTACCCGGAGCCGTCGGGGCGGAAGGCCCTCCCGGTGGTGTCGCGGACGCGTCGGGGCGGGCACACTGGGTGCAGCGGTGCTTCCCCCGCCGCCGCACCAGGAGGGGGAGCGCATGACCAGGTACCGGGAGGCGTTGGCCGCCGCGGCGCGCGGTTGGCCGGTGATACCGCTGCGCCCGCACGGCAAGACGCCGGTCCTGCGCGGTTGGGAGGGTGAGGCCACCACCGATCGCGATCGCATCCGGCAGTGGTGGGCCCGTCGTCCGTGCAACATCGGCATCGCCTGCGGCCCGGCCGGGTTGCTGGTGGTCGACTTGGACGTGCCCCACGGCCGCGAGGCGTTCGCCCGTCGCGCCTGGCAGCACGGTGCCGAGGACCCGCGCGACACCTACACCGTGGCGACCGCGGGCGGGGGAGAGCACCGGTACTTCCTGGCGCCGGACGTGCCGCTGGGCAACAGCGTCGGCAGGGTGGCCCCGCACGTCGACACCCGCGGGATCGGCGGTTACGTGGTGGCCGCGGGTTCCCGCGTCGGTCACGGCCGCTACCGGGTGCTGAGGGACGTGCCCGTCGCGCCCGCGCCGGGGTGGTTGGTCGACGTGCTCGCCCCGCCGCCGCCCGAGCACGTCGAGATCCCGGTCCAGCGGCCCTCGCCCCGTCGCGTCGGCGCCTACCGGGACGCGGTGGTGGCGGGTGAGCTGGACCGCGTGCGCGAGGCGCGGCCCGGTGTCCGGGCCCACGTGGTGTTCACCGCGGCGTGCCGGTTGGGTGAGCTGGTCGGCGCGGGTTGGCTCGACGAGCACACCGCCGCGGACCTGCTGCTCGACGCCGCCTCGGTGCACGACGGGGTGGAGGGGTGGACCGGGCGGGAGGCCCGCCACCACGTCGACAACGGACTCGCCCTCGGCCGCCGCCGACCTCGCGCGCTGCGCTGAAACCCGGAACCGACCCCGCCGCGCCGACCCTCGCCGCACCGCAGTGGCCTGCCGCGCCGACCTGGTTGCCCAACCCCGCCGCGCCGACCCCGCCGCGTCAACCCCCGGCGCGCCGCCGCCGGCGCTCGCCCAGCCGCCGCAGCACCTCGATCGCCCGCAACCCCACCGTCGGCACCACCGCGCCCGCCCGCGCCATCACCGCCCGGTGCGCCGGCACCGTCCGCACCAGGCGGCGCCCGTCCAGCATCCCGACCGCCCGGTCGGCCACCTCCGCCGCCGACAGCAGCCCCCCGACGGAGGAGAACAGCACCGCCGAGGCCGGGTCCGACCGGACCTGCCGGACCATGTCGGTGTCCGCCGCGTCCGGGCAGCACGTCAGCACCCGCACCGGCACCCCGGCGCGCGTCAGGTCGCCCTGCAGGCCCAGCCCGAAGTTCAGCACCGCCGCCTTGGTCGCCGCGTACAGCGCCAACCCGGGCACCGGCCCCAGCGCCGACATCGACGAGACGTTGAGCACCGTGCCGCCGTGCCCGCGCATCGCCTCCACCGCCGCCCGGCTGCCGTGCACCACGCCCAGCACGTTGACCTCGACCAGTCGCCGCACCGCGTCGTCGTCGTGCTCCCACGCCGCGCCGGTGGCCAGCACGCCGGCGTTGTTCACCCACAGCGACAGCCTGCCCAGGTCGGCGGCGCGGGCCGCGACCTCCCGGTGCGCCGCCGGGTCCCGCACGTCCGCCACGACCCCGAGGCCGTCGAGCCCGGCCGCCGCGGCGGTGACCGCGTCGTCCAGGTCGGTCAGCACCACCCGGTACCCGCGCCCGCGCAACCGCCGCGCGATCTCCAGCCCGAACCCGCGCGCCGCCCCGGTCACCACCGCCACGTCCACGCGGTGACCCTAACCAGGTCGGGGTCGGCCCGCTCACTGGACGGAGGG
>NZ_JBHWIE010000257.1:9630-10092 GCF_042732085.1 Actinosynnema sp. NPDC059797 | reverse complement strand
GCCACTACGCTGCACGGCATGACCACGGCAGGCCCCGAGACCTGGGCGACCGACGACGACCTGCGCTCGGCCCGGGAGCGGTTCATCGCCGGCATACCCGGCTACACAACGCCGGCGGCCTACGCCGTGGCGCGCGTGGACGACGGCGAACCGACCTACGGCCACGTGAACCGACCGGGCGAGGCGGGGCCGCTGCCGGCCGCCGTCCTGGCCTCGGTGTGCGGCTACGTCGACACGACCGCGGTGTTCCGGCTGGACCGCGACCGGTTCGCCGAGGCCGTCGACCGCCTGTCGCCCGCGGACGCGGCCACGCACGTGCGGCACCCGAACCTGTGGTCGTGGCGCGAACTGCTGGCCGGCGCGAAACCCGACAGCACCTTCCTGGCCTTCTTCGTCGCCTCGACCGACGACCCGCCCGTGGACGAGGACGACGCGCGGTTCCGGCGCCTGCTGGCCGGCTGA
>NZ_JBHWIE010000257.1:0-9620 GCF_042732085.1 Actinosynnema sp. NPDC059797 | reverse complement strand
GCCCCGGCGTCCGCGGTCTCGGCCAGCCGGCGCGCGATGCCCTCGGCGGCGGCCCGCAGGTCCGGCACCAGGCGCTGGAGGTCGGTGCGCACCGAGCGCACCACGATGCCCAGCGCGCCGGCCGGCCCGGCGCCGCCGCCCGGGATGGCCACCGCCACCGAGCACGACCCGAGCGTCATCTCCTCGCTGGTCAGCGCGTAACCGCGGGACGCGGTGGCGTGGACCTCGCGCAGCAGCCGCCCGCGCTGGGTGATGGTGTACGGGGTGAAGCGGGCCAGGGGGCGTTCGACGTACTCGCGCACGAATTCGGGGTCGGCCCGCGCGAGCAGCGCCTTGCCGACCCCGGTCGGGTGCAGCGGCAGCCGCGAGCCGGTGCGCGAGACCAGCGGCACCGAGCGGTGGCCGCACAGCTTCTCCACGTACAGGGCGTCGTAGCCGTCGCGGACGGCGAGGTGGATGTTCTCCCTGGTGGCCTCGTACAGGTCCTGCATGAACGGCAGCGCGGTCTCGCGCAGCCTGCCGGACACCGGGGCCAGTGCCGCGGTCTCCCACAGCCGCAACCCGATGCTGTAGCGGCCGTCCGCGCCGCGGTCCAGGGCCTGCCAGGACGACAGCTCGGCGGCCAGCCGGTGGGCGGTGGCCAGGGGCAGGTGGGCGCGGCGGGCCAGCTCGGTGATGGTCAGCCTCGGGTGCGCCGCGTCGAACGCGGCGAGCAGGGCCAGCGCCCGCCCGGTCACCGAGCGCCCGGGAGCACCGTCGCGGACCGCCATGCTGGCCTCCTCGTCCTGCCGCGCCACCGCACCGGCGTCGCCGCCGCGGGCACACCGCCGCGGGCACACCGCCGCGGGCACACCGCCGCGGGCACACCGCCGCGGGCACACCGCCGCGGGTACACCGTTGTCGGCGCACCGCGTGAACACCGTTCGGAATGACCCTAGCTGCGGCATCGGGGCGGGATCTGCCCGGTCTTCCACTGGCCGGAAGAACTTCCTGGCGGCCGGCGGCGCGCGGCTCTTGGCTCTAGGGCATGCGAACCCGAGTCGGAATCGTCGGCGCCGGTCCGGCCGGCCTGGTGCTGTCCCTGCTGCTGGCCGAGCGCGGCATCGACTCGGTGATCGTGGAGGCGCGCGGCCGCGAGGAGATCGAGCGGACCATCCGGGCCGGGGTGCTGGAGCAGGGCACGGTGGAGCTGCTGACCGACCTGGGCGTGGGCGCGCGGGCGCTGGCCGAGGGCGCCCGGCACGAGGGCGTCGAGCTGCGGTTCGACGGGCGTGGCCACCGGATCGACTTCACCGGCCTGACCGGGCGGGCGGTGTGGCTCTACCCGCAGCACGAGGTGCTCAAGGACCTGATCGCCGCCCGGCTCGGGGCCGGCGCGGACATCCGGTTCGGCGCGCGGGACGTGGCGCTGCACGACGTGACCTCCGACGAACCGGTCATCTCCTTCACCGACGCCGACGGCACGGCCGTGCGGCTGCGGTGCGACGTGATCGCCGGCTGCGACGGCTCGGCGGGCGTCAGCAGGCGCACCGTGCCCGAGGGGGAGCGCACCGACTACTTCCGCACCTACCCGTTCGGCTGGTTCGGCATCCTGGCCGAGGCGCCGCGCTCGGCGCCGGAACTGGTCTACGCCCACTCCGGGCGCGGGTTCGCGCTGATCAGCACCCGGACCCCGGACGTGCAGCGGATGTACTTCCAGTGCGCGCCCGACGAGCGCCCGCAGGACTGGGACGACGACCGGATCTGGGCCGAGCTGAACGCCCGGGTCGCGGGCGAGGACGGCTTCACCCTCAACGAGGGCCGCATCTTCGACAAGAGCGTCATCGCCATGCGCAGCTACGTGTGCGAGCCGATGCGGCACGGCAGGCTGTTCCTGGCCGGGGACGCCGCGCACGTCGTGCCGCCGACCGGCGCCAAGGGGCTCAACCTGGCGGTGGCCGACGTGGTGGTGCTGGCCCGCGCGCTGGAGCGCTTCTTCGCCACCGGCGACACCGAACCGCTGGACGCCTACGGGCCGACCGCCGCGCGCCGGGTGTGGCGGGCGCAGCACTTCTCTTGGTGGATGACCTCGATGCTGCACCGGGACCCGGACGGCTCGCCGTTCGACCTCAAGCGGCAGCTGGGCGAGCTGGAGCTGGTCGCCGGCAGCACGGCCGCGGCCACCCACCTGGCCGAGGCCTACACCGGCTGGCCGATCGAGCCGTGAACGACCGGAGGACGACGAGGGGGAGGGGCGGAGTGGCCCTGATCGGAACGCTGGCCGAGGCGGTGGCCGAGCTGGTGCACGACGGAGACGTGGTGGCCCTGGAGGGGTTCACGCACCTGATCCCCGTCGCCGCCGGGCACGAGGTCATCAGGCAGGGCAGGCGCGACCTGACCCTGGTCCGGATGACGCCCGACATCGTCTACGACCAGCTCATCGGCGCGGGCTGCGCGCGCAAGCTCGTCTTCTCGTGGGGCGGCAACCCCGGTGTGGGGTCGCTGCACCGGTTCCGGGACGCGGTGGAGAACGGCTGGCCCGCGCCGCTGGAGCTGGAGGAGCACAGCCACGCGGGCATGGCCAACCGCTACGTGGCGGGCGCCTCGGGCCTGCCGTTCGCGGTGCTGCGCGGTTACACCGGCACGGACCTGGCCGGCGTCACCGCGAGCATCAAGCCCATCACCTGCCCGTTCACCGGCGAGCGGCTGACCGCCGTGCCCGCGGTCAACCCCGACGTCGCGATCATCCACGCGCAGCGCGCCGACCGGGCGGGCAACGTGCAGCTGTGGGGCCTGCTGGGGGTGCAGAAGGAAGCCGTGCTGGCCGCGGCGCGGAGCCTGGTCACCGTCGAGGAGGTGGTCGACGAGCTGACGCCCGTGCCGGGCGCGGTCGTGCTGCCGTCCTGGGCCGTGACGCGGGTGGCGGAGGTGCCCGGCGGCGCGCACCCGTCCTACGCGCAGGGCTACTCCGAGCGGGACAACGACTACTACGCCGCGTGGGACGCGATCAGCCGCGACCGCGACCGGTTCGGCGAGTGGCTCGCCGGGATCGAGGGCACCCGCACCGAGGGGGTGGCGTCGTGAGCGGTCACACCTCCGACGAGATGATGTCCGTGGCCGCCGCGCGGGCGCTGGTCGGCGGGCAGCGCGTGTTCGTCGGCATCGGCCTGCCCTCCACCGCGGCCAACCTGGCCCGCCGCACCCACGCGCCGGACCTGGTGCTGGTCTACGAGTCCGGCGCGCTGGGCTCGAAGCCGGACCGGCTGCCCGCCTCCATCGGCGACGGCGTCCTGGCCGAGACCGCCGACGCCGTGGTGAGCGTGCCCGAGGTGTTCAACTACTGGCTCCAGCCCGGCCGCATCGACGTCGGTTTCCTCGGCGCGGCGCAGCTGGACCGCTTCGGCAACATCAACACCACCGTCATCGGCGGCGACTACGGGAACCCGGCGGTGCGGCTGCCGGGCGCGGGCGGCGCGCCGGAGATCGCCGCGTCGTGCCGCGAGGTGTTCGTGGTGGTGCGGCAGAGCAGGCGGTCGTTCGTCGACCGGGTCGACTTCGTCACCTCCTTCGGCCACGGCCGCGGCCCCGGCGAGCGGGAAGCCCTCGGCCTGCCCGGCCGGGGACCGACGCTGGTGGTCACCGACCTCGGCGAGCTGCGCCCCGACCCGGTGACGCGCGAGCTGGTGCTGACCGCCCTGCACCCCGGCGTCGAGGTCGACCGGGTCCGCGCGGCCACCGGCTGGGACCTGGCCGTCTCGCCCGACCTGGTGGTCAACCCCGCGCCGACCGACGAGGAGCTGGCCGCGTTGCGCGCCCTGAAGGAGGCCTCATGACCCGGGCAGAACGGCCGGCCGCGCCGTCGCGGCTCGCGCTGCCGAGCTACCGCCGCGACCACGACAGCCACCCGCCGCTGGACTCGCCGGGCTACCGGTCCACCTCGCTGCGGCACCCCCGGCAGCCGCTGGTGCTGCTGCCGCACCTGCTCACCGAGGTCACCGGGCCGCTGCTGGGACCGGGCCGGGTCGGGGAGCTGGACCACGACCTGACCCGGCAGCACGCCGGCGAGCCGATCGGGCAGCGGATCGTCGTGTTCGTCCCCGTCCTGGACGGTGACGGCCGCCCGGTGCCCGACTCGCTGGTGGAGATCTGGCAGGCCAACGCGAGCGGCCGCTACCGGCACACCGGCGACCGGTGGCCCGCGCCGCTGGACCCCAACTTCGACGGCGTCGGCCGCACCGTCACCGACGCGCTGGGGCGCTACGAGTTCGTCACCGTCAAGCCCGGCGCCTACCCGTGGCGCAACCACGACAACGCCTGGCGGCCCGCCCACATCCACTTCTCGCTGTTCGGCCGCTCTTTCACCCAGCGGCTGGTCACGCAGATGTACTTCCCGGACGACCCGCTGTTCGGCCAGGACCCGATCTACAACTCCGTGCCCGAGGCCGCCCGGCGCCGCATGGTCTCCCGCTTCGACCTGTCCCGCACCCGCCCGGAGTGGGCGCTCGCCTTCGAGTTCGACATCGTGCTGCGCGGCTCGGCCGCCACCCCGTTCGAGGAGGAGGACGAGGATGACGAGCACTGACCCCGCCGGCGCCGCCCCGCCCACCACGCCGTCGCAGACGGTCGGCCCGTTCCTCCACATCGGACTGCTCTGGGACGACGGCCCGCACGTGGTGCCCGAGGGCACGCCCGGCGCGGTGTGGTTGCGCGGACGGGTGCTCGACGGCGCGGGCGAGCCGGTCACCGACGCCCTCGTCGAGACCTGGCAGGCCGACCCCGACGGCCGGTTCGACCACCCCGACGACCCGCGCGGCCCGGCGCCGGGCTGGCGCGGCTTCGGCCGGTCCGACACCCGCGACGGCGGCTACGCCGTCCACACCGTCGTGCCCGGCCCGGTCCCCGGACCGGACGGCGCGCCGCAGGCGCCGCACATCGACGTGTCGGTGTTCGCCCGCGGCATGCTGCACCGCACGGTCACCCGCGTCTACTTCCCCGAGCACGCCGACGCGCACGCCGCCGACCCGGTGCTGCGGGTCGTGCCCGCCGACCGCAGGCACACCCTGATCGCCGCCCGCGCGGACGACGGCTACCGGTTCGACGTGCGGTTGCAGGGCGACGGGGAGACCGTGTTCTTCGATGTCTGAGCTGTTCGACGGCGTCCTCGCGGCGGGCCCGGTGCGCGACCTCGTGGGCGACACCGCGTGGCTCCAGGCCATGCTGGACTTCGAGGCGGCGCTCGCCCTCGCCCAGGCCGAGGTCGGCGTGATCCCGGTCGGGCACGCCGAGGCCATCGCCGCGCAGTGCCGCGCCGAGCACTACTCCGCCGCCGGGATCGGCGCGCGGGCCGCGGGCATCGGCAACCCGGCCGGTCCGCTGGTGCGCGCCCTCACCGCGCGCGTCGGCGGACCGGCCGCCGGTCACGTCCACCAGGGCGCCACCAGCCAGGACGTGGTGGACACCGCCGCCGTCCTGGTCACCAGGCGGGCGGTGGACGCCGTGCTGGCCGACCTGGCGGCGTGCGGCGACCTGCTGGCGCGGCTGGCGGCCGAGCACGCCGCGACCCCGCAGGCGGGGCGCACCCTGCTCCAGCAGGCGCTGCCGGTGACCTTCGGGTTCACCGCCGCCGGGTGGCTGTCCGGCCTCGACGCCGCCGCCGGTCGGCTGCGCGCGCTCGGGCCGCGGCTCGCCGTGCAGTACGGCGGCGCGGCGGGCACCCTGGCCGCGCTGGGCGACCGCGGCCCGGCCGTGCTCGCCGCCCTGGCCCGGCGGCTCGACCTGGCCGAACCGGTGCTGCCGTGGCACACCGAGCGGGGCCGCGTCGGCGAGGTGGCCGGCGCGCTCGCCGCGGTGTGCGCGGCCGTCGCCAAGACCGCCGGCGACGTGGTGCTGCTGGCCCAGACCGAGGTCGCCGAGGTGGTCGAGCAGGGGCCGGAGGGGACGGGCGGGTCGTCCACCCTGCCGCACAAGCGCAACCCGGTGGCCGCGGTCGCCGCGTCCGCCGCCGCGGCCCAGTCGCCCGGCCTGGTCGCCACGCTGCTGGCCAACGCCGCCCACGAGCACCAGCGCGCCGCGGGTTCCTGGCACGCCGAGTGGCGGCCGCTGACGGAGTTGCTGCGGTGCGCGGGTTCGGCGGCGAGGTGGCTGCGCACGTGCCTGGAGCGGCTGCGCGTGGACCCGGACCGGATGCGCGCCAACCTGGACCTGACCGGGGGGCTGCTGCTGGCCGAGCGGGTCACCGCCGCGCTGGTGGACTCCGGTGTCGGCCGGCTCGACGCCCACGACGCGGTGACGGCGTGCTGCCGCCGCTTCCCCGGACCGGGCGCCGGGGGCGCGTCGCTGGTCGACGTCCTGGCCGGTGACCCGCTCGTCGGCGCCCACCTCGACCGCGCCCACCTCGCCCGCCTGCTCGACCCGGCCACCGGGACGGGCAGCGCGGAGCTGTTCGTCGCACGCGTGCTCACCTCCCGGGAGGCGGACCGGTGATCGAAGTCCACCACGTCGAGCACGGGCCGCCCGACGGGCCCGTGGTCGTGCTGTCCGGCTCCCTGGGCAGCGACCTGAGCACGTGGGAGCCGCAGGTGCGGCCCCTGGCGGACGCCGGGTTCCGGGTGGTGCGCTACGACCACCGCGGCCACGGCGCGTCACCGGTGCCGCCCGGCCCCTACCGCCTGGCCGACCTCGCCGACGACGCGCTCGCCCTGCTCGACCGGCTCGGCGCGCGGCGCGCGCACTGGGTGGGCCTGTCGCTGGGCGGCATGGTCGGCATGTGGCTGGCCGCGCACCACGCCGACCGCGTCGCCGGCCTCGTGCTGTGCTGCACCTCCGCCGCGCCGGGACCGCCCGAGGGCTGGGTGGAGAGGGCCGCCGCCGTGCGCGCGGGCGGCACCGGCGCCGTCGCCGACGCCGTGGTGGCGCGCTGGTTCACCCCGGGCCTGCGGGCCGCCGACCCGGCGGGCGTGGCGCGCTACCGGGACGTGGTCGCCGCCACGCCCGCCGAGGGTTACGCGTCCTGCTGCGAGGCCATCGCCACCATGCGCCTGACCGAGGTGCTGCCGCGCATCACCGCGCCCACGCTGGTCCTGTCCGGCGCCGAGGACCCCGCCACCCCGCCGGAGCACGGCGAGCGCATCGCCCGCGCCGTCCCGGGCGCGCGGCTGGAGGTGGTGGCCGGCGCGGCCCACCTGGGCAACGTCGAACAACCCGAGCGCTTCACCGCCGAGGTGCTGCGCCACCTGGAGGGGAACCCGTGAACGCACGGCACGAACAGGGCATGAAGGTGCGCCGCGAGGTGCTCGGCGACGCCCACGTCGACCGCGCCACCGCGGCCGCGACCGACTTCACCCGGCCGTTCCAGGACTACATCACCGAAGCCGCCTGGGGTTCGGTGTGGGCGCGCGACGGCCTGGACCGCCGCACGCGCAGCTGCCTCACCCTGGCCCTGCTCACCGCCCTGGGCTGCCACGAGGAGCTGGCCCTGCACGTGCGCGCGGCGGTCCGCAACGGCCTGACCCCGGACGAGATCGGCGAGGTGCTGCTGCACACCGCGGTGTACGCGGGTGTGCCCCGCGCCAACGCCGCCTTCGCCGTCGCCCGGCGAACGCTGGCCGAGCAGGACCCGGCCTCCAGTTGAGACTCGAAACATCCGCGAAACGTATGGCTGAAGGGAGCACCTGATCGGATAGTGGTGCCGCCCGCTGCGGTGTCCGAACGAAAAGAGGTTGCCCCCATGCGGTGGAGAGCGGTCGTCCTGACCACCGGCCTGGTCCTCGGCCTGGCCGCCGGCACCGCCCAGGCGGGCGAGGCGGGCGAGACCGAGATCATCGACTCGACGCGCCACGGCGGTCGCACCGTCGCGCTCACCTTCGACGACGGCCCCAACCCGGAGGACACCCCGCGCCTGCTGCGGGTGCTGCGCAAGCACCACGTGAAGGCGACCTTCTGCCTGTGGGGCGACTACGTCGAGCAGCACCCGGGGATCGTCCGCTCGATCGTGGCGAACGGGCACGTGCTGTGCAACCACACCATGCACCACGACGACCTGGCCACGTGGACGCCCGAGCAGATCGAGGCCGACCTCAGGCAGACCAGCGCGGCCATCCGCCGCGCCGTGCCGTGGGCGCCGCCGATCCGCTACTTCCGCGCGCCCTACGGCTCCTGGGGGCAGTCGCCGGCCGTCGCCGCGAAGCTGGGCATGAAGTCGCTCGGCTGGAAGCTGACCATCGCGGACTGGGAGCCGCCGGGCACCGACGAGCTGGTCAAGCGGCTGCGCGAGGGCATCACGCCCGGCGCCGTGGTCCTCCTGCACGACGGGCCGAACGACCGGGGGCAGACGGTGGACGCCGTCGACCGGATCATCCCCGAGCTGCGCGCCGAGGGCTGGCGCTTCGACCTGCCCGCGAAGCGGTGACGCCGGTGAAGCGCCACTGGAAGGCCCTGCTGGTCGCCCTGCTGCTCCTGGTGCCCTTCCCGGCGACCGCGTCCTCGCACGGGTCGCTGTCGTGGGTCGCGACGTGGGGCACCTCGCCGACCACCGTCCCGGCCTCCGACACCACGTCCTTCGAGGACCAGACGCTGCGGCAGGTCGTCCACCTGTCGGTCGGCGGCAACAGCGTGCGCGTGCGGCTGTCCAACGAGTTCGGCGCCGAGCCCCTGGTCATCGGGGAGGCGCGGGTGGCGCGGCGGGCGGGCGGCGGGTCCGCGATCGAGCCGGGCACCGACCGCCGGCTGACGTTCGGCGGGCGCGCCTCGGCCACCGTCCCGGCCGGCGCGCCGCTGCTCAGCGACCCGGTCGCGCTGCCCGTGCGGGCGGACTCCGACCTGGTGGTGAGCATCCACCTGCCGGAGCGGACGCGCGGCAACACCGTGCACGCGTTCCCGTACCAGGACGGCTGGGTCGCGGCCGGCAACGTCACCGGCGCCCGCGACCTCACGCCGACCGCCGTGCTGGGCAAGTGGCACTTCCTCACCGGCGTCAGCGTGTCCGGGCGCGGCGAGGCCGTGGTGGCGCTCGGCGACTCCATCACCGACGGCGCGGAGACCACGCGCGGCGCCAACCGGCGGTGGCCGGACCTGCTGGCCCGCCGGTTCCGGCAGGACCGGCAGCTGCGGGACCTGGGCGTGGTCAACCAGGGCATCTCGGGCAACCGCCTGCTGCACGACCCGAACCCGCCCGCCGGGCACCCGGCCGAGGGCTACGCGAACTACTTCGGGCACTCCGCGCTGCGCCGCTTCGACCGCGACGTGCTCGCCCAGCCGGGCGTCGGCCACGTCGTGGTGCTGCTCGGCGTCAACGACCTGGGCCACCCCGGCACCAGCGCGCCGCTGTCGGAGAAGGTGAGCGCGGAGGACGTCATCGGCGCCCACCGCCAGCTGATCGCCCGCGCCCACGCGGCCGGCCTGCGGATCCACGGCGGCACCATCCTGCCGTTCAAGGGCGACACGCTCGGCTTCCACAGCCCCGAGAACGAGGCCGCCCGCCAACAGGTCAACCACTGGATCCGCACGAGCGGCGAGTACGACGGCGTGATCGACTTCGACCGGGCGACCCGCGACCCGGCCGACCCGGAGCGCCTGCGGGCCGACTACGACAGCGGCGACCACCTGCACCGGAACGACGCGGGCATGGCCGCGATGGCCGAGGC
>NZ_JBHWIE010000256.1:0-10141 GCF_042732085.1 Actinosynnema sp. NPDC059797 | reverse complement strand
GGGGCGTGGTCGTGCTCAAGCGGCTGGCCGACGCGCTCGCGGACGGGGACCGCGTCGACGCGGTGTTCCTCGGTTCGGCCGTCACCAACGACGGCCTCGCCCGCGCCGGGTACACCGCGCCCGGCGTCGACGGCCAGGCCGCCGTCATCGCCGACGCGCTCGCCAACGCCGGCGTGGACCCCGGCGCCGTCGGCTACGTCGAGTGCCACGGCACGGGCACCCTGCTGGGCGACTCGGTCGAGCTGGCCGCCATGGCGAGGGTCTTCGCCGGCGTGCCCGCGGGCTCGTGCGCCATCGGCTCCCTCAAGCCCAACACCGGCCACCTCGACCGCGCCTCCGGCATCGCCGGGCTGATCAAGGCCGTGCACGCGGTGCGGACCGGGCTGCTGCCGCCGAGCCTGCACGCGCGGCGGCCCAACCCCGCGCTCGACGGCCGCGACGGGCCGTTCCGCGTCAACGGGCGGGCGCGCCGCTGGCCGTCCCGACCGGGACCGCGCCGGGCCGGCGTCAGCTCGTTCGGCCTCGGCGGCACCAACGCGCACGTGGTGCTCCAGGAGCCGCCCGCGGTCCGACCCGGCGCCGCCGAACCCTGGCCGCAGGCGCTGGTGCTGTCGGCGAAGAGCCCGGCCGCGCTCGACGCCGCCGTGGCCGACCTGCGCGCCCACCTCGACCGGCACCCCGACCTGCCCCTGGCCGACGTGGCGTTCACGCTTCAGGCCAGCCGGGGCGAGTTCAACCACCGCTTCGCCGTCGTCTGCCGGGACCCGCGGGACGCGGTCCGCGCGCTCGGCGACGGCCGCGGCCTGGTGGCCGAGCAGCGGCGGCGGGACCGGCCAGTGCACCTGGTCCTGCCCGACCCGGCGGGGTGGCCGCCGGGGACGTCCCGCGACGTCGAGGCCCGCCCGGAGGTCCGCGCCGCGGTCGACGAGTGCTGCGCCCTGCTGGACGGGAGCGGCGCGGTGGCGGGACGGGGGCTCATCGGGATCGAGGACCGGTTCGGCCCGGCGGTGGCGGACGCGGTCGCCCAGTACGCCGTGGCACGCGCGCTGATCGGCTGGGGGGTGGACGTGGTGGAGGTGTCGGGTGCGGGGACCGGCGCGGCCCTCGCGGCGTCCCTGCTGGGCGAGCTGCCCCTGCTCGATGCGCTGGCCGCCGTGGTGGCGGGGACGTCCGTGCCGTGCCAGGCGACCGGTCGCGGCGAGGACGCGGTGACCGTGGTCCTGGGGCCGGTGGGGGAGGAGCACCCGGACGCGGTCACGGGGTTCCCGGACGTGACCGGACTGACCGCCCGGCTGTGGCTGGCGGGCGCGCGGCTGGACTGGGCCGCGACCCACCTGGCCGGGCGCAGGCGGGTCGCCCTGCCGACCTACCCGTTCCAGCGCGAGCGCTACTGGATCGACCCGGCGCCGCGCGACCGGGAGCCCGGGGTGGCGGGAACTCCCCCGATCGGAGCGGTCCTGACCGGAACCGCTGTGACCGCGGCCGCGGCCGCGCCGACCGGGACGGGCGCCACCGGGTCGGCGGGGGCCGCGCGGTTCGACGACCTGGCCGACTGGTTCTCCGTCCCGGTGTGGGCGCGGCTGCCGCTGCCGGTCGACGACCTGGCCGGACGGGTCCGGGACCGGGGACCGTGGCTGGTGTTCGCCGATCGCGGCGGCCTCGGCGAGGCCCTGGTCGACGCCCTGCGCGACGCGGGCGCGGCCGTCACCGCCGTCCGGGCCGGTACGGGCTTCCGCCACGACCCCGACGGCGGCTTCGCCCTGCGCCCCGGCGACCGCGACGACCACGACCGGCTCCGGTCCGCGCTCGCCGCGCCGCCCCGCACCGTCGTGCACCCGTGGAGCGCCGACGTGCTCGCCGGGATGCCCACCCCGGCGGCCTTCGAGGCCGCCCAGGACCTCGGCTTCCACGACCTGCTCGCGCTGCTCGCGGCGGCACTGCGGTCCGGCCGGGCCCTGCCCGCCGACGTCGCGGTGCTCACCGCCGGGGCCGTGCGGGTGACGGGCGGGGACCTGCGCGTGCCCGCGTCGGCCGGGATCGCGGGCTGCTGCCGCGTGCTGGGGCAGGAGAACCCGGGCACGGTGTTCCGGCACCTCGACGTGGCCGCCCCCGCTGTTGCCGACTCCGCTGTGGCCGACTCCGCTGTGGCCGGCCCTGGTGTGGCCGGTTCCGCCCCGCTCGCCCTGGCCCACCGCGTGCTGGCCGAGATCTGCGCCGGCACCGCGGCCTCGGTCGCCTTCCGCGGCGACGACCGGTGGCAGCAGTCGTTCCAACCGGTGCGCGTCCCGGCGGGCGGTGCGCCCCCACTGCGCGACCGCGGCGCCTACCTGATCACCGGTGGGCTCGGCGACGTCGGTTTCACCCTGGCCGAGCACCTGGCCCGCACCCGGAACGCCCGACTCGCCCTGCTCGGCCGCACCCCGCTGCCGCCGCGCGCCGAGTGGGACGCCTGGCTCGACCGGCACCCGGCGGACGACCGGGTGGGCGTCGCAGTCCGGCGCGTCCGCGCGCTGGAGGAGGCGGGCGGCGAGGTGCTGACCCTGAGCGCCGACGTGGCCGACGCCGAGGCCGTGCGCGCGGCGGTGGAGGAGGTCCGGGCGCGGTTCGGCGCGCTGCACGGCGTCGTGCACGGCGCGGGGACCTCCGACGTGGCGGCGTTCGGCCTCGGCCACGCCGTCGACCGGGCGCAGTGCGACGCGCACTTCCGCCCGAAGGTCGCCGGCTTCCTCGCGCTGCACCGCGCGCTGGCCGCCGAGCCGCTGGACTTCCGGCTCACCCTCGGCTCGCTGTCCGCGGTGCTGGGCGGCATCGGGTTCGCCGCCTACGCCGCCGCCAACGCCGCGCTCGACGGGTTCGCCCTCGCCGCGAACGACGACGGCGCAGGTCCGTGGCTGGCGGTCGACTGGGAGGGCTGGCGCGTCGGCGAGGAGAAGCACCCGCTGCCCGGCGCGACGGTCGCCGACTTCCGGATGTCGCCGGAGGAGGGCGTCGCGCTCTTCGAGCGGGTCCTCACCCTGACCGGGCTGGCCGGGCAGGTGGTGACCTCGTCCGGACCGCTGGGACCGCGCCTGCGCGCGTGGGTCGACCACGGGGCCCGCGACACCCGACCGGTCGCGTCGCCCCGGCACGCCCGTCCCGCCCTGGCCACCCCGCACGCGGCGCCCACGACCGACGAGCAGGCCAGGCTGGTGGAGATCTGGTCGGACCTGCTCGGCATCGACGGCATCGGCGTCGACGACGACTTCTTCGAGCTGGGCGGTCACTCCCTGCTGGCGGTGCGGGTGCTCGCCAGGGTGCGCGCGGAGCTGTCCGCCTCGCTGTCGCTGGACGACATGCTCCGCACGCCCACCGTCCGCGCCGTCGCGGCGCACCTCGCCGCACCGGCGGTCGCGGAGGGCGAGCTGGTGCCGGTGGCCGGGGCATGATCGCGCGGCGGGTGCTGCTCTCCGACGGCAGCGGCGTGTCCTCCGCCCAGGTCGCGCGGCTGCTCGGCGAGGACGGCCACCACGTCGAGGTCCTGGACGCGGGCGGCGCCCTGCTCACCCGCTCGCTCCGGTGGGTGCGGGCGGTCCACGCCGTGCCGCCGTTCGGCGCCGACCCGTTCGCGTGGCTGGACGCCGCGCTCCAGGTGCTGGAGCGCGGTCGGTTCGACGCGCTGCTGGCCACCCAGGAACAGGTGGCCGTGCTGGCGCTGGAGGCGCACCGGGTGCACGACCTCGGCGTGGGCCTCGCCGTGCCGGGCTTCGCGGCACTGGCCCGCGTGCAGGACAAGGCCGAGGCGTGGCGAACCCTGCGCGAACTCGGCCTGCCGCACCCGGCCACCGCGCTCGTGGCGAAACCGGAGGACCTGCCCACCCGGGCCTACCTGCCCGGCTACGTCAAGACCCGCATCGGCACGGCGAGCCGGGGCGTGCGCCCCGTGCGCGACCGCGCCGACCTGTCCCGGGTCGCGGCCGAGTTCGCCGGCGAAGCCGACCACGGCGGCGTCCTGGCGCAGGAACGGCTGGACGGCCCGCTGGTCATGGTCCAGTCGGTGTTCGACCGCGGCCGACTGATCGCGTGGCACGCCGCCCTGCGCGTCCGGGAGGGCGTGGGCGGGGCGGCACTGGTCAAGGAGGGCGTCGACCTGCCCGCCGTCGCCGAGCACCTGACCGCGCTCGGCAGCGGCCTCGGCTGGCACGGGGCGCTGTCCGCGGACGCGGTCCTGACCCCGGGCGGTCCCTCCTACATCGACCTCAACCCCCGCCTGGTGGAACCCGGCAACGCCCGCCGCTGCGGCACGGACCTGACCGGGGCGCTGCTGCGGGTGTCCCTCGGGGAGTCGCAGGTCCCGGTGCCGAACAGGTCCGGGCAGCGCACGCACCAGTTGCTGCTGGCCCTGCTGACCGCCGCGCCGCGCGGCCGGGCGGCGGTGCTCGGCGAGCTGGCGTCGGTCGCGCTGCGACGGGGCGGCGCGGAAGAGCTGACCCCGCCGTGGCGGGACAGGTGGGCGGCGGCCCTGCTGGTGAAGGCCACCGCGCTGCTGCTGGCGAACCCGGACCGGGCCCGACTGGTGGCCGACGGCACGGTGGGCGACTACGCCCTGACCGCCGGCGGGTGGCGGCGGCTGTGCGAGGCCCACGCGGACCGCCACGGCGCCCACCACGGCGCTGCCGACCCCGCTGCCGACCCCGCTGCCGACCCCGCTGACGACCCGCTCCTCGACGGCGGCCCCTTCTCCGGCACCCTCGACAGCGCCGGTGAACCCCCCGACCACCCGGACGAGCCCGCCCGCCATCCCGCCGACCACCCGGACGAGCCCGCCGCCCGCCATCCCCCCGACCACGCGGACCACCCCCGGTGACCCGTGCCTGGTCGGGCCTGGCGGTGATGCTGCTCGCCGCGTTCATGGACGTCGTCGACAGCACGATCGTCGGCGTGGCCCTGCCCGAGATCCAGCGGACCCTGGGCGCGGACGGCGCGGAGCTCCAGTGGGTCGACGCCGCCTACCCGCTCGCGTTCGCCCTGGCCCTGATCACCGGCGGGCGCCTGGGGGACCTGCGCGGCAGGCGCCCGGTGTTCCTGGCGGGCGTCGCCGGGTTCACCGCGGCCTCCGCCCTGTCCGGCCTCGCGACCACGCCCGGGGTGCTGGTGGCGGGCCGCGTGCTCCAGGGCGTCGCCGCCGCCGTGATGGTCCCGCAGGTGCTGGGCCACCTGCGGGCCGCGTTCCCGCCCCGGGCGCGCGGAGCCGCCTTCGGCCTCTACGGTGCGGTGCTCGCCCTGGCCGCGGTCAGCGGTCCGCTGCTGGGCGGCCTGCTCACCGGGGCCGACCTGCTCGGCCTCGGGTGGCGGTCGATCTTCCTGGTGAACGTGCCCGTCGGGGTGCTCACCCTGGTGGCCGGGCTGGTGCTGCTCCCGCGCCCGCCGGCCCGCGCCGGTCCGGCCTCGCTCGACCTCGTCGGCGTCGTCCTGCTCGCCGCCGCGCTGCTCGCCCTGCTCTACCCGCTCGTGCAGGGCCGCGAGCACGGCGGCGCGTGGTGGCTCACCTGCGCTGTGGCGCCCCTGCTGGTCCTGTTCCTGGCGCACGAACGACGGGTGGCCGCGGGTGGCGGCGTCCCCCTGGTGCGCCCGGGGTTGTTCGCCGACCGCGCCGTGTCGGTCGGCTTGCTGGTCGGGCTGGTGTTCAGCGCGGGCGGCAAGTTCGGCTTCGTGCTCAGCGTCCACCTCCAGACCGGCCTCGGCGCCGACCCCCTCGCGGTCGGTGCGGCGTTCGTGCCGTTCGCCCTCGGTGTCGTCGCCGGGTCCGCGGCGCGGGCGCTGCCGGGACGGCGCGGCCCGGGGCGCACGGCGGTCCGCACCGGCGTCGCCGTCATGACCGCTGGCCTGGTGGCCACCGCCCTGACCGTGCGGTGGTGGGGCCCGGAGCTGCGGTCCTGGCAGCTCGCCCCGGGCCTGCTGCTCGCCGGCGCCGGCCTGGCGGTGGTCACGGCGGCCCTGGTGGACCTGGTCCTCGGCGCGGTGCGCGAGGAGGAGGCGGGCTCGGTGTCCGGCCTGGTCAACACGGCCTTCCAGCTCGGCACCGCCATCGGCATCGCGGTCGTCGGCTCGGTCTTCTACGCCGTGGTGGGCGGTTCGGTGACCACGGCCGCCGACCACCGCGCCCGGCACCTGGACCCGGCCGCCGTCGGCGCGCCCCGGTCCACCCAGCCGGAGGCCGCCGCCGCGGTCCGCTGCCTGGCGGCCGAGCACGCCGCGGCCGCCACCACCGGCGCACGCCCGTCCCGCTGCACCGCCCCGGCCGACCCCGAGGTCCGCCGCCTCGCCGAGGACGCGGCGGGGGACGCGGTGCGCCAGGGCTTCGCCCGCGCCGCCGAAAGCGGCCTGTGGGTGACGACCGGCATCCTCGCGGTCGGCCTGGCCGCGGCCGGGGCGCTGCCCGCCCGCGCCCGCCGGCTCAGGAGCGGTGCAGCCGCACCGTGATCACCTGGAACGGGCGGAACTCCAGCGCGACGGCGTCACCGGTGGCCTGCACGTCCAGGTCGAGGGCGGGCGTCTCCAGCAGGTTGGTCACGTGGGCCGAGTCGAGCGCGAACGACGTCTTCAGCTCGCAGCGCGCGTGGTTGCCGTGCGCCTCGTACAACCGCACGACGACGTCACCCTGCCCGTCGTCGGCCAGCTTGACGGTCTCGACCACCACGCCGTCGTGGTCGACCGACACCAGGGGCGGGACGTCGTTCGCCCCGGCGATCGCCTCCGTCGTGGTGTTCAGCCGGTACCCCTCGCGCACCGCGTCCGGGATGCTCGCGCCCAGGACGAGGGCGTGGGAGAAGTGGTGCTCGCCGCTGTCGCGGTTGCGGTCGAGCCATTGGGACGCGCGCAGCAGCGAGGCCCGCACCGTCGTGGTCGTCCCGCCGCCCTCCCTGGCGTGGCGGGTGACGTCGTGGCCGTAGGTGGTCCGGTTGGCCAGGGCCACGCCGTAGCCGGGCTCACCGACGTGCAGCCAGCGGTGCGCGCAGATCTCGAAGCGCGCGGCGTCCCAGGACGTGTTGGTGTGGGCCGGGCGGAACAGGTGCCCGAACTGGATCTCGGAGGCCGACCGCTCGACCTGCACGTCGAGCGGGAAGGAGAGCTTGAGCAGCTTCTCCGTCTCCTTCCAGGTGACGGTCGTGTCGATCCGCACCCTGCGCGCCTCGCTGTTCAGCCAGATCAGCTGGTGCACCTTGGACCCGGCGCCGAAGGAGCGGGTGATCACGAGGCGCTTGCCGGTGGGCGACTTCTCGATCTTGTCGACCTGGGTCAGGTCCTTCACCGTGTTGCGGTAGTAGCTCTCGATGTCCCAGGCGTCCCACAGGACCGGCGTGTCCTGGTGCAGCTGCAACAGGTTGCCCCGCCCGCCGGGTGGGACGACCTCCCGGTTCGCGACCTTGTCGTGGAGGGACGTGATGAGCCCGTTCTTGTCGACCACCACGCGCAGGTGGGCGTTCTCCAGCACCCAGTCGTCGCCTTCCTGCGTGACGTCCGTGTCCACGGGCAACGCGCCCTGCGCGCTCGCGCCCAGGGCCGGCACGTTGTAGAGGGGGTGAGGACTCGGGTTGAAGCGTATGGACTTCTGACCATCGCCCACGAGGCTCTTCTGCGCCTTGCCGATGATGACGCGCAGCTCTTGCGCCGCGTCCTCGAACGACTTCACCGCGTCCCGGTGCACCCAGGGGATCGAGGAGCCCGGCAGCACGTCGTGGAACTGGTTGAGCAGGACCACCTTCCAGATCCGGTCGAAGTCGCCGTACGGGTACGCGAAGCCGACCCGGACGGCGGCGGTGGCGCACCACAGCTCGGCCTCGCGGAGCAGCGTCTCGCACAGCCGGTTCCCGCGCTTGATCTTCGCCTGGCTGGTGTAGGTGCCCCGGTGCCGCTCCAGGTACTGCTCGCCGTACCAGACCGGCGGGTTCGGGTAGTCCGCCTCGGCCGCCTCGAAGAACTGCTCCGGGCTCTCCAGGGACACCCGCGCGGAACCCTCCAGGTCGGCCAGGCGCCGCGCCCTCCCCAGGTGCTCGCGGGTCGGTCCGCCGCCACCGTCGCTGTAACCGTAGGCGAGCAGGGACCGGGTCGCCGAGCCCTTCTCGGCGAAGTTGCGGACGACGCGGGCCACCTCGCGCCCGGTGATCCTGGCCTCGTACATGTTGGCCGGTGTGGCGTGGGTGAACACCCGGGTGCCGTCGATGCCCTCCCAGAGGAACGTGTGGTGGGGGAAGACGTCCGTCTCGTTCCAGGAGATCTTCTGGGTGAACAGCCACTTCGACCCGGACAGCGCGATGATCTGCGGCAACGCCCCCGAGTAGCCGAAGGAGTCGGGCAGCCACACCTCCTTGGTGTCCAGGTCGAACTCCTCGGCGTAGAAGCGCTTGCCGTAGGTGAACTGCCGCACCAGGGCCTCGCCGCAGGGCATGTTGGTGTCCGCCTCCACCCACATGCCCCCGACGGGGACGAACTTCTTCTCCTCGACCTTCTTCTTGACCCGGTCGAAGAGCGCGGGGCTGTCCTTCTTCAGCCATTCGAGCTGTTGCGCCTGCGACATCACGAAGGTGTAGTCGGGGTGCTCGTCCATCAGCGACACCGCGTTGCCCACGGTGCGCAGGACCTTGCGGCGCGTTTCCCGGAAAGGCCACATCCACGCCGAGTCCAGGTGGGCGTGGCCTACGGCGGAGATCAGGTGCGCGCTCGCGTGCGCGGGTCGTGACAGCACGTCCTGGAGCTGCTCGCGGGCCTGCTGGGCGGTGCCGGCCACGTCCTGGGGGTCGAGGGCGTCGGCGCACCGCTGGAGGGCGCGCAGGATCTCCCAGCGGCGGGGGGAATCCAGCCCCAGCTCCAGCATCAGCTCCTGGAGCACCTCCACGTCGTGGGTCAGGTCCCACACCACCTGGTCGAAGATCCGCAGCTGCGCCTTCTGGAAGGTGTAGAGCGGCTGGTTGTAGGGGTCCGGCACGGTGAAGTCCCCGAACGGGGACACCGGTGGGTAGATCAGCGGGTTGGCCGCCGCCTCGACGTAGTACCGCACGACGGCGCCGGCCGGAGTGCCCGCCGGGACCGGGATCCACGGGGTGCAGCGGTTCATCCCCTTGATCGGGGCGCCGTTCACGTCGTAGGCGAGGCCCTCGGCGCCGAACCCCGTGTGCTCCGGCAGGTACCCCGGGTCGAAGCACACCTCCAGGCGCTGGCCCTGCCAGCCCGGGGCGTCGGGAACGGTGCCCACGACCTTGAACCACCCGGTGCGCCACGGGCGGCCCCACGCCCGACCCTGGCCGACCTTCTCGTACTTGTGCTTCGCCTCGTCGGTCGCGTCGGAGAAGGGGACCGGCTCGTGGTCCGGTGTCTCCCACAGGTAGACGTCGAGGTTCGAGGACTTCCGGTACTGCGCGGGTTGGAGCCGTTGCACCACGGTCCGCACGATGTGCTTCTCGATCACCACTCGGTCGTCGTGCACGGTCCCTCCCCGTCCCGGGCACGGCGTGTGCCCTCGGACCAGTCTCAGCCGGGGGATGGGCGTTTTCCATTACCTGATGGGGTGCTCGTGGTGCGACACGGTGGAGTTCACTTGCCCTGGAAGGTGTTCTCCGTGGTATCGCCCGGGAGCACGAGCCCCGTCTCGTAGGCCAGGACCACGGCCTGCGCCCGGTCGCGCAGGTCCAGCTTGGCGAAGATGCGGGCCACGTGGGTCTTCACCGTCGCCTCGCTCAACCCCAGCTCCGCGGCCAGTTCGGCGTTGGAGCGGCCGCGTCCCAGCAGGGTCAGCACCTCCAGCTCCCGGGGCGTCAGGGCGGCGAGGTCCCGGTGGATCGCGGGCGGTCGCGCGTCGCGGTCCACCAGGGCGAAGCGCTGCACGAGCCGGCGCGTGATCGACGGCGCGAGCAGGGCGTCGCCGGTGTCGACCAGGCGCACCGCGGCGACCAGGTGCTCCGGGGTGACGTCCTTGAGCAGGAAGCCGCTCGCGCCGGCGGCCAGCGCGGCGTACACGTAGCGGTCGAGGTCGAAGGTGGTCAGCATGACCACGCGGCAGCCGGGGGAGCGCGCCAGGACCTGGCGGGTGGCCTCCAACCCGGCCACGTTGGGCATGCGGATGTCCATGAGGACCACGTCCGGCCGCAGCTCGCGCACGACCGCGACC
>NZ_JBHWIE010000255.1:0-10205 GCF_042732085.1 Actinosynnema sp. NPDC059797 | reverse complement strand
GCGACCGACTGCTCCGTCAGCCGCCGCCGCAACCGGTCGCGCTCGGCCTCGCTGAAGCCCCTGGTGGCCAGGGCCCGGGTGTCGCGCAGGCCGCAGGCGTACTCGATCTCGCGGAACTGCGCGGACTGGATGCCGCTGGCCGAGCCGAGCGCGGTGCGGATGCCCTCGAAGTCGGCGGGCGCGAGGGTGGTGAGCGCGTCGAACTGGGCCACCAGGACCCGCACCACCGAGGGCAGCCGCTCCAGCCACCCGGCCGCCGCGTCCGCCTCGCCGTCGCGCAGGGCGCGCGCCGCGGCGTCGAGGTGGCCCAGCACCAAGGCGAACCACAGCTCGCAGACCTGGTGGGTCACCAGGAAGAACATCCGTTCCGGCGAACCCTCGTGCACGTGCGCGGACGCCAGCAGCGGCTCCAGCCGGAGGATGTCGCCGTACACCTGGTCGGTTTGCGGTGCGTCGGACATGTCTGCCTATCCCGTCCGTGTGAAGAGTCAGTTCAGGCGGGCCGAGGCACCGTCCTTGAGAACGAGCCGCCCGTCCGTGAAGCAGAGCCGGTACACCGGGATGTCCGACTCGAAGAGGTCGCCGTTGCGCGTGCGGTAGTGCTCGCACCGGGAACCGGGGGGCGCGGCGGGACCGGTCACCGCGGTCACGGCCACCTGCCGCGCGGGCAGGAGCCCCGCGACGTCCGCGCGCGCCTGCCCGAGCGCGAGGCTGCTGAAGGTCCCGGGGTCGAGGACCGTGTCGTCGGTGGTGTCGGCGAAGTAAGCCATCATCAGGCTGAGCAGCACCACGACGGCGGCCAGCGGCGGCACCACGGTCGCCGCCAGGCCACGGCTCCGGCGGGTCGGGACGTCGCTCACCGGCGGCGCCTTCGGCAGGTCGCGCCCGACGTGCGGGAACCAGGCGTGGACGACGAACCCGCCGTCCCGGGCGCCGGAGTCGAAGACGCCCCCGAGGTCGGCGGCGTGCTCGGCGAGCGCGGTCAAGCCGCTGCCGCTGCCGCGCACGCGTTCCGGTCGCCCCGCGGTCGGCGCGCCGGTGTGGACGGTGACGTCCGTGCCGTCGGCCGCGGTGCGCAGGCGCACCTGCACCCGGGCCCCCGGCGCGTGCTTGCCGGCGTTGGTGAGCGCTTCGCGCACCACCAGGCGCACGGCCTGCTCCACCGGTTCGGGCAGGTCCTCCGCGCCGTCCCGGCGCAGCTCGACCGCCATGCCCGCCCGGCGCGCGGCGTCGACCATGGCCGCCGCGTCGTCGGGCACCGGCGCGCGGGCCGTCACGCCGTCGGTGCCGCCGTCGGCGCGCAGCACGCCGATCACGTCGTGCAGGCGCTCCACCGCGCCCTGCGCCACCTCGCGCAGTTCGCGCGCCAGCTCGCGCACCCGGTCGTCCTGGGAACCCGCCACCTCCAGCAGGCCCACGCGCATGGCGAGCAGGCTCAGGTCGTGGCCGAGCTGGTCGTGCATGTCCTGGGCGATGCGCCACCGCTCGCGCAGCCGGGCGCGCTCGGCGACCTCGCGCTGCCTGCGCTCCAGGTCCATCGCACGCTGCCAGCCCGCGGCGGCCAGGTCGCCCTGCACCCGCCGGTGGCGGCCGATCAGCCACGGGGTGATCGACAGCGTCAGCAGCGGCACGGTGCGCAGCGCGGTCCCCGCGTCGGGCAGGACGATCAACGTCGCGGTGCCCGCCACGACGATCCCGGCGAAGGTGTAGAGCGCCTGCCGCTCACGGGCGTCGTTCCTGCCGACCACGTAGGACAGTGCGAACAGGGCGGGGAAGAACCAGGCGTCGAGCACGCTCAGCGCGGCGACCGCGCCCAGCGCCACCGGCGGCAGCGCGCGGGCCAGCACGACCGCGGCGGCCAACGGCGCCAGGGCCGCGACCCGCCACTCCCAGGGCAGCGTCACCGGGCCGATCGGCGAGCCGAGCAGCACGAGGGCCGACAGCAGCGCCCAGAGCGCCAGGTCGGCGACCACTGCCCGTCGATCCCGGTACCGCGCGACGACTCCGATCACGGGCCCGACCCTACCGGCCCCCGGCCCCGGGTCCGTGCACGCTGTGCGACCATGCAGGCGCACCGGGTCAGTGCGCGGAATCGGGAGGTGGCCGTGATCAGGGTGGTCCTGGCGGACGACGAGGCGAGCGTGCGCGCCACCGTGCGGGCGATCCTGGAGACGGACCCGGGTGTCGAGGTGCTGGCCGAGGCGGCCGACGGCCGCGCCGCGGTGGACCTCGTGCTGCGGCACCGGCCCGACGTGGTGCTGCTCGACGTGCGGATGCCCGAACTGGACGGGCTGTCCGCCGCGGCGGAGATCCGCCGCAGCGCCTCCGGCACCGCCGTGGTCATCCTCACCACCTTCGGCGAGGACGACTACATCTCCCGCGCCCTCGGCGACGGTGCCAGCGGGTTCCTGCTGAAGGCGGGAGACCCGCGCGAGCTGCTGGCCGCGGTGCGCGCGGTCGCCGACGGCGCGGCGTTCCTGTCGCCCCGCGTGGCGAGGCGGGTGATCACCAGGCTCAGCGGTGACCGGCTCTCCAGGTCGGTCGCCGCCCGCAAGCTCACCGACCAGCTCACCGCCCGGGAGCGGGAGGTGCTGGCGCTGCTGGCCGCCGGCCGGTCCAACGCCGAGATCGCCAAGGCGCTGTCCCTGGTCGAGGGCACGGTGAAGACGCACGTGAGTTCCATCCTGAACCGGCTGGGGGTGCGCAACCGGGTGGAGGCGGCGATCCTGGGCTACGAGGCGCAGCTGGTCGACGGGGACCGGTGATACGCGCATCACGACCCGTTCAGGAAGCGGCGGAGCCTGCGCAGGCCCTCGGCCGTCGTGGCCTCGTCGCGCACCAGGTTGAACCGGAGCCACCGCCTGCCCTCCGCGGGGTCGGCGAAGAACACCGTGCCGGGCGCGACGAGCAGGCCCGCCTCGGCCGCGAGCTTCTCCGCCAGCTCGTCGGAGGCCCAGCCGAGCCCGTCGACACCCGCGAGCAGGAACCATCCCCCCTCGGGTTCGACCACCCGGAGCCCCAGTTCGCCCAACCCGGTGACCAGCTGCGCCCGCCGCGCCCGGGACTCCCCGGTCCCGCACGGCTCGCCTCCCGGTCCGGCGGTGGCCAGCGCCTGCTGGAGCGGCGTGGCTGCGCCCAGGGTCAGCCTGGCGTGGACACCGCGCAAGGCGGCCGTCAGCCGCCCGCCCGCGACCGCGTACCCCAGCCGCCACCCCGGGATGCCGCGCACCTTCGAGAAGCTGCCGACCACGACGGCCCGCTCACCCGGACCGGTCAGCCCCAGCGGTGAGACGTGCTCCCGGCCGTCGAACGTGTACCTGTGGTAGACCTCGTCCGTCACGCACACCAGGTCCCGTTCCTCGCACAGCCGCAGCACGCCCTCGACCTCGGCGCGGGTGAACGAGCGCCCCGTGGGGTTGTGCGGCGTGTTCAGCAGGATCGCCCTGGTCCGCCCGGTGCAGGCGGCGGCGAGCGCGTCCGGGTCGAGGGCCCAGCCGGGACCGACCAGAGGCACCGGTCGGGCCACCGCGCCCGCCAGCGCCACCGCACCGGGGTGGTTCTCGAAGGCGGGGTCCGGCACCAGCACCTCGTCGCCGGCATCGGTCACCGCCAGCAGCGCGGCCAGCACGCCCTCGGTCGCACCGCAGGTGATGGTCACCTCGCGGTCCGGGTCGACCGGCACGCCGCGCTCGCGCTCGAGTTCGGCCGCGACCACCTCGCGCAGCGCGGGCAGACCCGCCGGGTCGGTGTACTGGTGGGCTCCCGAGCGCAGCGCCTCCTGGGCCGCGTCCGACAGGGCGGGCGCGGGACCGCTGGGCGGGATGCCGAGGGCCAGGTCGACCACGTCGGCGCCGGCGGCCCTGGCCAGCAGGTCGGGCAGGACCTGGACGGGCAGTCCCGCCGCTCGCCTGGAGATCACGCCGGGTCCCCGGCGGTGATCTCGTAGAAGGCGAAGCGGAACTCCACGTTGGGCTGGGCGTACACCCGTTCGCAGCGCAGTCCCGCGGCGGCGATGACGTCCAGCCAGGCCTGCCTTCCCTGCGGGAAGCCCTGCTTGGTGAGCACGTGGGCCAGGTAGTACTCGGCGTCGCCCGCGTTGATCTGGAGCTCGGGCTCGGCCAGCAGGAGCACGCGCCCCGGCTTGGCGGCCAGCAGCGACCGGTACCGCGACAGCAGCTCGACCACCGCGTCCTCACCGTCGCGGAACTGCTCGTGCAGCGCGCCGACGGCCAGGTAGAAGTCGCAGTCGGCCGCGGCGGCGGGCCAGGTGTCGGGCCGGAACGCGTCCCCGACGACGAACCGGACGCGACCGCCGAGGTCGACGTCGGCGAGGCGGCGCTCGGCCAGCGCGATGGCGTCCTCGGCGATGTCCAGGCCGATGGCGCGGAACTCCGGGTCGGTCCGCGCCATGTGCAGGGCGAGCCCGCCGGTGCCGCAGCCGAGTTCGAGCACCGAGTGCGCGCCGCGGCGGGCCATCAGGTCCCCGAGCAGCCGGGCCAGGAAGCTGATCGTCATCGGTTCGCAGCGGCGGCCGAGGGCCTCGGTGTCGCGCTCGACGTCGGTGCCGTAGTCGACCGTGCCGTCCAGCAGGCCGCCGATTCGCGCCAGGACCGGGCCGTATGCCTCCACGTAGAAGCCGAGCAGGGATTCGCCCACCCGCGACAGCAGCACCGCCCCGCGGCCGGTCAGCCTCCACCGGCCGCCGTCCTCGCACCCCGGCGCCGGTTCGGCGCCCACCCACCGGATCCCGTCGGACTCGACGACGCCGCGGATCTCCAGGTAGCGCAGGACGTTGCGCACCAGGTGCGGCACCCCGCCGGCCGGCACCAGATCGGCCAGCCCCGTCCAGTCCTCTTCGGACAGCCGCTGCGCGATCCCGGCCCGGCCCAGGCCGACCAGGGTCGAGGCGAGCACGTGCTGGGCCGCCAGGTCAGGGACTCCCTCGCCGACGAGGGGCTTCCACACCGCCTGCACGGCCGGGTCCTCGACCAGCACATCTTCCGGGATCGTCACGTGCGTCGCTCCAAGTCTCGGGTCGAGCGGGTGGATCGGGTGGGTCACCGGCACGCAGCGCGGATGGCCGCGCCCGCCTCCCGGGTGTCGAGGTCGCCCCCGAGGTCCGGGGTGCAGCGCGCCGCCTCCACGGCCTCCCGGACCGCCGCGCGCAGCGACCGCGCGGGTTCGGCGTGCCCGAGCCGGTCGAGCAGCAGCGCCGCGCTGAGCACTGCGCCCACCGGGTTGGCCAGCCCGGTGCCCGCGATGTCCGGGGCGCTGCCGTGCACCGGCTCGTACAGGCCGGCACCGGTCTCGGGGTTGAGGTTGGCCGACGCGGCGCAGCCCAGCCCCCCGCCGACCTCGGCGGCGAGGTCGCTGAGGATGTCGCCGTAGGAGTTGTTGGTGACGATCACGTCGAACGAGTCGGGGTCGCGCACCAGCCGCATCGCCGCCACGTCCACGTACAGGTGGCGGGTCTCCAGGTCGGGCCGGGTCCGCCGCTCCCTGTCCCAGCAGCGCTGCCAGAGGCCGCCCCCGCTCTCCACGGCGTTGGCCTTGTCCACCATGCACACCGAGCGGGTAGCCGCCGACAGCGCGAACTTCAGCACCCGCGTGACGCCCGCGTGCGTGCTGACCTCGGTGTCGACCGCGACCTCGGCCCCGGTGCCGGGGCGCAGGGCGCCGCCGATCCCGGCGTAGAGGCCCTCGGTGTTCTCCCGCACGATCGCGCAGTCGATGCCCCGGCGGGCCGGGTCGCGCAGCGGGCTGAGCCTGTCGTGCAGCAGCCGCACCGGGCGGTAGTTGGCGTAGAGGTCGAGTTCGAAGCGCATCCGCAGCAGGACCCCGCGCCCGTACGCCGGGTCGGGGACCGACGGGTGGCCGATGGCGCCCACCAGGACGCCGTCCGCCGCGCGCACCCGGTCGAAGTCGGCGTCGGTCATCGCGGTGCCGTGCTCGAGGTAGGTCCGCGCGTTGACCGCGTCCAGCACGTCGAAGTCGATCCCCAGCCCCAGCTCGTCGACGGCGGCCACCGCCTCGGCGACGACCTCCGGTCCGATGCCGTCGCCGGGGACGACCGCGACGGTCGTCATCGGGCCCCTGCCCGGCGCGGCGCCAGCCAGTGGGGCCGTCCTCGCTCGTACGCGGCGATGGCGTCCTCCCGGGACAGCGTCAGGTCGATCTCGTCGAGGCCGTTGAGCAGGAGCCACCGGGCGTGCCCGTCCACGTCGAACGACCACCGCCGCTCGCCCAGCCGGACCTCCAGCGCGACGAGGTCGACGGTGACCGGCAGCGTCGGGTCGGCCTCCACGGCCGAGCGCACCTCGGTGACCGCGGCGGTGGGCAGCCGGACGGTGAGCAGGCCGTTCTTGAGGGCGTTGCGCTCGAAGATGTCGCCGAACCCCTCGGCGACGACCACGGCGAAACCCCAGTCGCGCAACGCCCACACCGCGGGCTCGCGCGAGCTCCCGGTGCCGAAGTTGCGCTCGGCGACCAGGACGGTGGCCCCGGCGTAGCGGGGCTGGTTCAGGACGAAGCCCTCTTCCTGCCGCCACTGCGCGAACAGGCCGGGCGCGAACCCGGTCTTGGTCAGCCTGCGGCAGTAGTCGCTGGGGATGATCTGGTCGGTGTCGACGTCGCTGCGGGCCAGCGGGACGGCGGTGCCGGTGTGCTCGGTCAGCGGGAGCACGGTTCCTCCAGGTCGGCGGGAGCGGCCAGGCGCCCGAGCACGGCGGTGGCCGCCGCCGTGGCGGGCGACACCAGGTGCGTGCGCGCCCGCGGGCCCTGCCTGCCCTCGTAGTTGCGATTGGACGTCGACGCGCACCGCCGGTCGCCGCGCACCCGGTCGGCGTTCATGCCCAGGCACATCGAGCACCCGGAGAACCGCCAGGAGGCGCCCGCGGCGGTGAACACCTCGTGCAGGCCCTCGGCCTCCGCCTGCGCCCGCACCGCCATCGAGCCGGGCACCACCAGCATCTCGGTGCCGGGTGCGAGCTTGCGGCCCCGCAGGACATCGGCCGCCGCGCGCAGGTCCTCGACCCTGCCGTTGGTGCAGGAGCCCAGGAACACCATGTCGATGGGGATGTCGCGCATGGGCGTCCCGGGGCTCAGACCCATGTAGCGCAGGGCGCGCCGGGCGCTGTCGCGCTCGGGTTCCGAGGAGAACGAGTCCGGGTCGGGCACCGCCTCGGACAGCGGGACGGCCTGACCCGGGTTGGTGCCCCAGGTGACGAACGGTGTCAGCCCGGAGACGTCCAGGCGGACGGTGCGGTCGAACGCCGCGCCCTCGTCGGTGGTCTGCGCGCGCCAGTGCGCCAGCGCGTCCTCCCAGGCTGCCCCGGTCGGCGCGCGTTCGGTGCGCTCCAGGTAGGCGAAGGTCGTGTCGTCCGGGGCGATCATCCCGGCCCGCGCCCCCGCCTCGACGCTGAGGTTGCACATGGTCATGCGGGCTTCCATGGACAGCTCGCGCACCGGGTCGCCGCGGTACTCGATGACGTGCCCCGCCGCGTCGTTGGCGCCGACCTCGGCCAGCAGCGCCAGCATCATGTCCTTCGCGGTGACGCCGGCGGGCGCCCGCCCGGTGAACTCGACGGCCATCGTCCTCGGCCTGCGCAGCGCCAGCGTCTGGGTGGCCAGCACGTGTTCGAGGTCGGTGGTGCCGATGCCGAAGGCGAGCGCGCCGAACGCGCCGTGCGTGGAGGTGTGGCTGTCGCCGCAGACCACGGTCATGCCCGGGTGCACCACCCCCAGCTCCGGGGCGATCACGTGCACCACGCCCTGGGCGCGGTCGCCGTGGCGGAAGAGCTCGATGCCGTGCTCGGCGCAGTTGCGGCGCAGGGTCTCCAGCTGCTCGACGCTGATCGGGTCGGTGATCCGCAGGGTGTGCGTGGGGACGTTGTGGTCCTCGACCGCCAGGGTCAGCCCCGGCGCGCGCACCCGGCGCCCCGCGGTCCGCAGCCCGTCGAAGGCCTGCGAGGAACTGGCTTCGTGCACCAGGTGCAGGTCGATGTAGATCAGGTCGGCGCCGTCGCCCGCGGTCGCGACGACGTGGGCGTCCCAGACCTTCTGCGCCATCGTCCTCGGCGTCACGAGCGCGTCACCGCCTCCAGCTCGGCGGCCACCCGGGCGCGCAGCGCGTCGAGTTCGTCGCACTCGGACCCCGCGCGGGCCGCGACCAGCTCCTGGTACAGCCGTTCGACCAGCTCGTCGTCTTCGGCCCGGCCGAGGTCGACGAGGAGGTGGCGCACGATCGCCCGGCCGGAGTGCCTGCCGACCAGCAGCCGCCGACGCCTGCCGAACCGGGCCGGGTCGACGAGTTCGTAGGTGGCCGGGTTCTGGAGGATGCCGTGCTGGTGGATGCCCGCCTGGGTGGCGAAGGCGTTGTCCCCGAAGACGGCCTTGTTCCTCGGCGTCCGGAGGCCGATGGTCTCCGCGAGCCGCAGGTACGAGTCGTAGAGCCGGTCGAGGGCGATGCCGGTGGAGAGACCGAGGCCGACGCCCTTGACCGCGAGCACCGCCGCCACTTCCTCCAGCGGGGTGTTGCCGGAGCGCTCGCCGATGCCCGCGAGGGTGCTCTGCACCTCGTCCGCGCCCGCGAGCACGGCCGCCAGGGCGTTGGCCAGGGACAGGCCGAGGTCGTCGTGGCAGTGCGTGGAGAGCGTGATGTCGGCGGGCAGCCACCGGCGCGCCGCGGCGAAGAGCGACGCGTACTCGTCGGGGGTCGCCGACCCGGTCGTGTCCGCCATGCCGATGGTGGTGGCCCCCGCCTCGACCGCGTCGCAGACCAGGGCCTTGACGAAGTCCCGGTCGGCGCGGCTGGCGTCCTCCACGCAGAACGCGATGTCGGTCGCCCCCAGCGACTTCGCGTACCCCACGGCGTCGCGGCCCTCGGCTCGCGCCTGCTCGCGGGTGATACCGCGCTTGTGCTCCAGGTGCAGGTCGCTTCCGGTGCCGCAGACGGCGACCTGGTGGCGGGGGTGGATGCCCGCGGCGGCCGCCGACGCGTCGATGTCCTGGCGCGAGCACCGGTTGAAGGTGGAGAACCGGGCGGTGGTCAAGGCGTTGGCGACCAGTCCGGCGGCCACGAAGTCCGCCGGGGACGACGCGGGGAACCCCACCTCGATCACGTCCGCGCCGAAGGCCTCGGACTCCAACGCGTAGCGCAGCTTGTCCTCTGGCGACATCGCGTTGCCCGGCGCCTGTTCACCGTCGCGCAGGGTGGCGTCGAAGACCGCGATCCTCCTGGGCTGGCACTCGTTGTTACCGCTCACTCGGCCCTCCGTCCCGACGGTTCGCCGAACCGCCAGCAGTGCTCGGTGTCTGCCCCCGCCGGTCTCATCCCAGCGCACCCCGCAGCCGCGCACCACGCCTTTAAGGCAGCTGCGAAACTCGCTGCCCGGCCGGCACCGGCGCGCCGACCGGCGGCGGTGACGCGAAGTCCTCGCCCAGCAGCGCGATGCCGAGCGCGGTGATGCAGTGCACGACGGTGTTGCGGTGCCTGCGGGTCGTGATCAACCGCGCCTCGCGCAGGACACCGGTGTGCTGGCTGACGCAGGCCGGTGAGATGCCGAGGAGTTGGGCCAGCTCGCCGGTCGTGCAGCCGGTCCTGGTCTCGCGCAGCAGGCGCGCCCTGGTTCGGCCGACCAGCGGCCCCAGGGACTCGCGCACGAGGGCGCGGGTTCCCCACAGGCCCGCGGCGGCGTCGGCGGTGGGCGTCGCGGAGAACGCGAGCGCCACCTGGCCGCCGCGGGACAGGGGGCCGATCAGCACGGCGGGCCTGCCGGTGAGGAACAGCGACGGCGCCAGCACGATGCCCGCGCCCCCGAGGTCGACGTCCTCGTCCTCGTCGGAGGGCACCTCCAGCATCGGCGGGCACCAGCGGATCGCCGGGTGCAGCGTGGCGAGCAGGCTCGCCACGCCCCCCGCGAGGAGCGTGCGCCCGTGCGCGTCGCGCTCGCCCGCGAGGTAGGCGCTGATGCCCGGCCAGTACGGCTGGATCGCCCGCCGGTCGAGTTCGCGCACCACGGCGGGCAGCGCGTCCCGGACCGCGCCGGCGCGGGAGGTGCCCGCGGCGTCGCCCAACAGCCGCACCAGGTCGGACGCGCGCCCCCCCAGGGCCCCCCCCCACACGGGGCCGATCATAAAACCAACAAAGCCAGGGAGCGACAGCGGGAGAGGCAGAAACAGGGGAGCGCCCCAGAGATCGAAAACCT
>NZ_JBHWIE010000254.1:0-10231 GCF_042732085.1 Actinosynnema sp. NPDC059797 | reverse complement strand
TTCACCCCCCGCGGTGGGGTTAATTGGGCGGTATACTGGGTGGTGGAGTTTTTTGCCAAAACGGGGTTGTCAGGGGGGGGGGGGGCACGCCCTCCGGGGGGGTATGGGTTCCCCCCGGGCGCTCAGTTCGACGACGAGGGCGCCTTGTCCTCGTCGGGCAGCGGGGTGCCGGTGGGCGTCGCGTCCGTCGGCACGTCCTGCGCCTCCCGCTCCTGGCCGCGGCGCACCGCGGTCAGCAGCAGCTGGGCCACGTCCACGACCTCGACGTGGCCGCCGGCCACGCCCTCGTTCTGCCGGGCCGTGACGCCGTCGGTGAGCATCACGCGGCAGAACGGGCAGCCGGTGGCGATCTTCGACGGCGCGGTGCCCAGCGCCTCGTCCACGCGGTCGACGTTGATGCGCTTGCCGATCCGCTCCTCCATCCACATGCGGGCGCCGCCCGCGCCGCAGCACATGGACCGGTCGGCGTGGCGGGGCATCTCGCGCAGCTTCGCGCCCGACGCGCCGACCAGCTCGCGCGGCGCCTCGTAGACCTTGTTGTGCCGGCCCAGGTAGCACGGGTCGTGGTAGGTGACGTCCTCGGCGACCTCGGCCACCGGCACCAGCCGCCGCTCGCGCACCAGGCGGTTGAGCAGCTGCGTGTGGTGCACGACCTCGTACTGGCCGCCGACCTGCGGGTACTCGTTGGCGAGGGTGTTGAAGCAGTGCGCGCACGTCACGACGATCTTGCGCTGCCCCGGCCCGCGCCCGTCGAACACGGTGTTGAGCACCTCGACGTTCTGCTGCGCCAGCATCTGGAACAGGAACTCGTTGCCCGCGCGCCGCGCCGGGTCGCCGGTGCAGGTCTCCTCCGGCCCGAGCACCGAGTACTTGACGCCCGCGGTGTGCAGCAGCTCGGCGACGGCCCGCGTGGTCTTCTTCGCCCGGTCCTCGAACGCGCCCGCGCAGCCGACCCAGAACAGGTACTCGGTGTCGCCCAGGTCGCCGTCGAACACCGGCACCTCGAAGTCGAGGCCCTCGGTCCAGGCCAGGCGGTCCCGGGAGTTCTGGCCCCACGGGTTGCCCTTGTTCTCCAGGTTCTTGAACATGCCGCCCAGCTCGGACGGGAAGTTCGACTCGATCAGCACCTGGTAGCGGCGCATGTCGACGATGTGGTCGACGTGCTCGATGTCCACCGGGCACTGCTCGACGCACGCGCCGCAGGTGGTGCAGGACCACAGCACCTCGGGGTCGATGACGCCCAGCTCGTCCGGGCCGCCGACCAGGGGCCGCTCGGACTCGGCCATGGCCAGCACGTCGATGGACTCCAGGCGCTTCTTGTAGTCCTCGTACTTGTCCTCGACCAGGCCGACCTCGTCGCCCGCCATGTCGCGGCTGCCGCCGGCCAGCAGGTACGGGGCCTTGGCGAACGCGTGGTCGCGCAGCTGGGTGATCACCAGCTTGGGCGACAGCGGCTTGCCGGTGTTCCACGCGGGGCACTGGGACTGGCAGCGGCCGCACTCGGTGCAGGTGCTGAAGTCCAGCCAACCCTTCCAGGTGAAGTCCTCGACCTTGCCGACGCCGAAGGTGTCCTTGTCGGGGTCGGCCTCCTCCAGGTCGAGGACCTGGCCGCCGCTCATCATGGGCTTGAGCGCGCCGAGCGCGACGCCGCCGTCGTCCTCGCGCTTGAAGTAGATGTTGAAGAACGCGCTGAACCGGTGCCAGGCGATGCCCATGGTGAGGTTCTTGCCGACCACGATCAGCCACACCATGCCCGACAGCAGCTTGATCGCCGCCATGACCGAGACCCAGTTCGGGCTGGCGGGCAGGAGCGTCGACAGCGGCGCGGTGAGGAAGGACGACCACAGCGGCGGGTCCTCCAGGCCGGAGGCCTGCTTGAACGCCTTCACGCCCAGGATGCCCAGGCCCTCGACGATGACCACGGCCTCGACGAAGTAGGCGGACTTGAAGCTGGACCCGGCGAAGCGGGACAGCCGGTCGGCGCGGCGGGGGTGGTTGAGCTGGCGGATGACCGCGAGCGCGACGCCGCCGGCGACCGTGCCGATGCCGAGCAGCTCGACCAGCAGCGACCACGCGGGCCAGGTGCCGATGACCGGCCAGTGGAAGCCGGGGCTGAAGACCTCGCCGTAGGCCTCGAACAGCACCGCGGAGCCGATGAGGAAGCCCCACATGACCATCCAGTGCCAGGGGCCGACCTTCCGGAACTTCATCATCCGGGTGTGCGCGACGAACTCGACGAGCAGGGTTTTGAGGCGCGGCCAGAACGGCCCGGTGCGCGTCGGGTCCGGCTGGCCGAGCCGGATGATGCGGATCATCCGCAGGACACCGGCGACGAACAGACCCCAGGCGTACACGCTGACGGCGACGCCGATGGCGCCGAGGGTGAGCTGGAGGGCTCCCATTGTGGTGGCGGCCTTTCTCGTCCGTCTCTCTTGGCTCGGCAGCCTACGCCCCATTACTCATCAGTAACCACCTGAGCGTGGTGGATCGCATAGCCCCGGGTAGATTGGTGGAACAGGTGTTCAACTTTCCGGGGGTGCGTGCTCGTGGTCGTCTACCTGGCCTTGGCCGTCGCGATCGCCGCCGAGGTGGCCGCCACGGTGTCGCTGAAGCTGTCCGAGGGGTTCAGCAAGCCGATTCCCTCGATCGTGGTGGTGATCGGCTACCTGGTCGCGTTCGGCGCGCTGAGCAAGGTGCTCCAGCTGGGCATGCCCATCGGCGTGGCCTACGCCATCTGGTGCGCGTTCGGCGTCGCGGCGGTGGCGGCCGTGGGCGTGGTGCTGTTCAAGGAGCCCCTGAACGCGACGATGGTCGTCGGCCTGCTGCTGGTGATCGCCGGCGTGGTCGCCATCGAGCTGGGCAGCAGCGCCGGCAATGCCTGACCAGCCCTCTCCCACCTCCCTCACCTCCCGCCCTCCCACCCCCTCCTTCGCTTCCCGTTCTTCGTCCGCTTCCCGCTCCTCCTCCGCCTCCCGCCCGGACGGGCGTCGCCTGCGCGGCGAGCAGCGGCGTCGGGCGATCCTGGAGGCGACCCTGCGGGTCGTGGCGCGGGACGGCGTGGCCGGGGTGAGCCACCGGTCGGTGGCGCGCGAGGCGGGCGTGCCGCCGTCGTCGGCCACCTACTACTACGCGACGCTGGACGACCTGCTGATCGCCGCGCTCACCTGGTCGGCCGACGAGCTGGCGGTGGGCTTCCGCGACGTGGCGCCCCGGCCCGCGGCGGTGGCGGGGTTCGTCGCGGACGCGGTGGGCGCGCACCGGGCGCGGACGCTGGCGGGGTACGAGCTGTACCTGCTCGCCGCGCGCCGGCCCGAGCTGAGGCCGGCGGCGCGGCGGTGGTTCGAGGTGCTGGGGGACGTGGTCGGACCGCGGGACCCGGTGGCGCTGCGGGCGATGCTCGCGGGACTCGACGGGCTGCTGATCCAGGGCCTGATCGCGGATTTCCCCCCAATGGCGGATGATCTCGAACCTGTCGTGTCCCTTCTGATGCACGGCCGATGACCTTCGCGCGGGACACTGGTGGCATGAGGTTCGCCGGTCGGGAGTCGTGGCAGGTGTCGCACGGGACGAGCCAGGCGGTCAACACCGCCCTGTTCCTCCGCGACACCCTCGCGCTCTCGGTCGACACCGTCCCGGAGCTGCCCGGCCTCGACCCCCCGGTGCCGGTGGTGGTGCCCCCGGGCGTCGACCGGGCGGCGGCGGCCGAGGAGTGGCTGGGCTGGTGGGCCGACGTGCTCGACCACACCCGCGCCGAGCTGCCGTCGAGCACGCCGGACGACCCGTCGGGCCCGTCGCTGCGGGTCCGGCCGGCGTTGCGGGCCGCGGTCCTGGCCCTGCGCCGGGCGGCGAGCGACTACGACCACCGCAACGACCACTCCCGCAACGCCCTGCCGATCGGCGAGGTGGTGCGGGGCGTCGAGCAACGCCTGGGCCGCTACGTGCGCCCGTTCCGCCTGGTGATCACCGAGGTCCCGGTGCAGGGCCTGGTCTGGGAGCGCATGACCGACACGCACGTGATCGCGTCCCAGCGCTTCCTCGACGACCCGGCCCTCAGCGCCCCGGCCCTGCGCTCCACCATAGAAACCCTCGCCTGACCCCGCGTGTCCTCCGCTCAGACATCGCGTGTCCTGCGTTCGGACCGCGCGAGTCGTACGTTCAGACCTGTCGTGTCGTACGTTCAGACCTGCCGTGTCGTACGTCCGGGCCGGGCGAGTCGTACGTTCGGGCCGGGCGAGTCGTACGTTCGGGACCCCCGAGTTCTCCGTCCGCGCCGCTTCGGGCACGCCCGCGCGGCCACCCGGCTGTCCTGAACGCTGAACTCACCGGTCCCGGACGTACGACTCGCGCTGCCTGGACGTACGACTCGCGATGTCCGAGTCGAGGACACGCGCGGGGGGTAGGGACAACCCCCATGTCGGGTCGGGGGTCTTCCTGATGGGAGGCGGTCGGCCCGGCGCCTAGTTTTGAGGTCAATGACGTGAACGCCTGAGGGGGCGAGTGTGGTGGGCAAGCGACGAATCGGCTCGGCGGCCGTCGCGGTGGTGATCGCGGCGGTGGCGCTCACGTCCTGCGTGCGGTTGGTGCAGCACGGCTTCGAGGACCAGCACACGGTGACCCAATCGATCACCGAGGTCCGGCTCCAGAACGGTTCCGGCAACGTCCTGGTCCGGAGCAGCGAGGGCGCCACCTCGACCGACGTCCGCCGCCGCCTCCAGTACCCGAAGAGCGCCGAGAAGCCCTCGGGCCTCTTCCACCGCGTGGAGGGCACGACCCTGGTCCTCGACGGCTGCGGCAACCGCTGCACGGTGGACTACGAGGTCGTCGTGCCCTCGGCGGACGTCCGGGTGGTCGGCGAGAACAGCTCCGGCGACGTCCGCTTCGAGGGCGTGGCCGCGGTCGAGGTCCAGGTCGGCTCGGGCAACGCGGACATGAGGGACGTCTCCGGCCCGATCCGCATCGACAACCACTCGGGCGACGTCACCGCCGCCAACGTGGGCGGCGACTTCACCGGCCAACTCGGCTCGGGCAACGCGACCCTGTCGGACATGCACGGCGCGGTGACCGTCGAGGACCACTCCGGTGACGTGGACGTGCACGTGACCGCGGCGAAGTCCGTCCACGCCGTGTCGGGCAGCGGCAACGTCACCGTGCGGGTCCCGCGCGCCCCCTACCGGGTGGACGTGGAGACCGGCAGTGGCGACCAGCGGGTGGGCGTCCCGAACGACCCGGCCGCGCCCGTCGAGCTGTTCCTGCGCGCCAGCAGCGGCGACGTGAACGTCCTCGCCGCGTGACGCCCGCGCGCCCCGGCGCCGCCCGCGCGTCCTGCGCGTAGGCCGCCACCGGCAGCGGCCCCCACCCCATCGTCGAACTCGTCGGCCCCGGTCAGCGGCACGTGGTGCGCCGCCTGACCGGGGCCGGCGAGCCGCGCGCGGGGTAGGTCGGGCGCCTCGGGCCGCACGTCCTCGCCGAGCGCCGGGGAGAACGTCGCGACGCGGTCGGACAGCGGCCGCGGCGCCGCCCGCCGTGCCGGGCGTCGACGTGCTCGGCCGAGCCCGGACTCCTCCACCGGCTCGACCCGTTCCCCCAGCGTGCGACCGGGGCGCTCGCGCGAGGACGCCGCCACCGCGGTGGTCGCGTGGTCGGGTGACCTCACGCCCTCGGGTGTCCCGGATCACGCCCCGCCGGGAACACCGAGGCCGCCCCGACCGTTGGACGGAGCAGAAAGGTTGAGTCAGTTGGACTCAAGTCCGGGGTAGCCGGCAAACTTGAGCCAGTACCGCTCAACGCGGGGCTCTCACAAACGCACTACCAGGAGGAATCCAATGGCGCGAGCGGTCGGCATCGACCTTGGGACGACCAACTCCGTCGTCGCGGTCCTCGAGGGTGGCGAGCCGACGGTGATCGCCAACTCCGAGGGTTCGCGCACGACCCCGTCGATCGTGGCCTTCGCCAAGAACGGCGAGGTGCTCACCGGGCAGCCCGCCAAGAACCAGGCGGTCACGAACGTCGACCGGACCATCCGGTCCGTCAAGCGGCACATCGGCACCAACTGGTCCACCGAGATCGACGGCAAGAAGTACACCCCGCAGGAGATCAGCGCGCGCGTGCTGATGAAGCTCAAGCGCGACGCTGAGGCGTACCTGGGCGAAGAGATCACCGACGCCGTGATCACCGTCCCCGCCTACTTCGAGGACGCGCAGCGCCAGGCCACCAAGGAGGCCGGCCAGATCGCGGGCCTCAACGTGCTGCGCATCGTCAACGAGCCCACCTCCGCCGCCCTGGCCTACGGCCTCGACAAGGGCGAGAAGGAGCAGACCATCCTGGTCTTCGACCTCGGTGGCGGCACGTTCGACGTCTCGCTGCTGGAGCTCGGCGACGGCGTGGTCGAGGTCCGCGCCACCTCCGGCGACAACCACCTCGGCGGCGACGACTGGGACCAGCGCATCGTCGACTGGCTGGTCGAGCGCTTCAAGCAGAGCAACGGCATCGACCTCACCAAGGACAAGATGGCGCTCCAGCGCATCCGCGAGGCCGCCGAGAAGGCCAAGATCGAGCTGTCCAGCTCGTCCCAGGCCACCATCAACCTGCCCTACATCACCGTCGACGCGGACAAGAACCCGCTGTTCCTCGACGAGACCCTGTCCCGGGCCGAGTTCCAGCGCATCACCAACGACCTGCTGGAGCGCACCCGCGCCCCGTTCAACAACGTGATCAAGGACGCCGGCATCAGCGTCGGCGACATCGACCACGTCGTGCTCGTCGGCGGCTCCACCCGCATGCCCGCCGTGGCCGAGCTGGTCAAGGAGCTCACCGGCGGCCGCGAGCCCAACAAGGGCGTGAACCCTGACGAGGTCGTCGCGGTCGGCGCCGCCCTCCAGGCCGGCGTGCTGAAGGGCGAGGTCAAGGACGTCCTGCTGCTCGACGTCACCCCGCTGTCCCTGGGCATCGAGACCAAGGGCGGCGTGATGACCAAGCTCATCGAGCGCAACACCACCATCCCCACCAAGCGCTCCGAGATCTTCACCACCGCCGACGACAACCAGCCGTCCGTGCAGATCCAGGTCTTCCAGGGCGAGCGCGACTTCGCCGCGGACAACAAGAAGCTCGGCATGTTCGAGCTGACCGGCCTCCCGCCGGCCCCGCGCGGCGTCCCCCAGATCGAGGTCACCTTCGACATCGACGCCAACGGCATCGTGCACGTGTCCGCCAAGGACATGGGCACCGGCAAGGAGCAGCGGATGACCATCACCGGTGGCTCCGCCCTGCCGAAGGACGACATCGACCGCATGATCAAGGACGCCGAGGCGCACGCCGAGGAGGACAAGCGCCGCCGCGACGAAGCCGAGGTCCGCAACCAGGCCGAGACCCTCGTCTACCAGACCGAGAAGGTCGTCAAGGAGAACGACGAGAAGATCCCGGCCGACGTCAAGGACAAGGTCAAGGCCGCCATCGAGGAGACCAACGAGGCCCTCAAGGGCACCGACATCGCCAAGGTCCGCGCCGCGGTGGAGAAGCTCGCCACCGAGTCGCAGGCCATCGGCCAGTCCCTGTACGCCAACGCCGCGCCGACCGCCGACGCGGGCGCGCCCGGCGCGGCCACCGCGGGTGACGCGCCCAAGGCCGACGACGTGGTCGACGCCGAGATTGTGGACGAGGACGACAAGAAGTGACCCAGCCCGAAGAGCAGCCCCAGGTGGTCGTCACCGACCGCAGGCGCATCGACCCCGAGACGGGAGAGGTGCGCGCCACCTCCCCCGACAACGGCGACACGCGGGCCGAGGCCCCCGCCGCACCGGAGCAGGCGCAGGACCAGGCCCCGTCGCAGGACCAGGCCCCGGCCCCCGCCGAGCAGGCCCCGGAGGGCGGCAAGCACGCCGCCCCCGACCGGCCCGACGAGGCCACCGCCGTCCCCGACGACCCGAGCGTCGCGCTGAAGGCCCAGCTCGACGAGCGGACCGCCGACCTCCAGCGGCTCACCGCCGAGTACGCCAACTACCGCAAGCGCGTCGAGCGCGACCGGGAACTGGTGATCACCACGGCCAAGGCCCAGGTGGCGGGCGAACTCCTCGGCGTCCTCGACGACGTCGAGCGGGCCGAAGCCCACGGCGACCTCACCGGCGCGTTCAAGGCCGTGGCCGACAAGCTGGTCAACACCCTCCGCGGGCTCGGCCTCGAACCGTTCGGGCACGAGGGCGAGGAGTTCGACCCGTCCGTCCACGAAGCCGTGCAGCACAGCACCTCCCCGGAGGTCAGCGGACCCACGGTCACCGCCGTGCTGCGCCGCGGCTACCGCTACGGCGAACGGGTCCTGCGACCCGCGCTGGTCGGCGTCACCGACCACGAGCCGGAGCCGGCCGCCGCGGAGCAGGCCGAGGACAACTGACGAAAGGGGGGTGATGTCCGGTGAGTGCTAGGGACTGGATCGAGAAGGACTTCTACCGCGAGCTGGGCGTCTCCTCCGACGCCTCCGCCGACGAGATCAAGAAGGCGTACCGGAAGCTGGCCCGGGAACTGCACCCCGACGCCAACCCCGGCGACGCCAAGGCCGAAGCCCGGTTCAAGGCCGTCTCCGAGGCCTACGGCGTCCTGTCCGACCCCGCCAAGCGCAAGCAGTACGACGAAGCCCGCCGCCTCTTCGCCGGAGGCGGCGGCTTCCCCGGCGGCTTCGGCACCGGCACCGGCGGCTTCGACGTCGGCGACCTGTTCGGCCGCACCCAGCAGCCCGGCGGCATGGGCGGCCTCGGCGACCTCCTCGGCGGGCTGTTCAACCGCCGGGGAGGCACCTCCGCCTCCGCCACCCGGCCCCGCCGCGGCGACGACGTCGAAACCGACGTGCGGATCGACTTCACCGAAGCCGTCCGCGGCGCGACCGTGCCCCTGCGGCTGTCCAGCCCCTCGGCCTGCGGCACGTGCTCCGGCTCCGGCGCACGACCCGGCACGACCCCCCGCACCTGCCCCACCTGCGGCGGAGCCGGGCTCGTCACCCGCAGCCAGGGCGCGTTCGCGTTCTCCGAACCGTGCACCGACTGCCGCGGCACCGGCCGCATCATCGACGACCCGTGCCCGGAGTGCGGCGGCGACGGCGTCAGCACCAAGACGCGCACCCTCACCATCCGCATCCCCGCCGGAGTCGACGACGGCCAGCGCATCAGGCTCGCCGGACAAGGCGAACCCGGCCGCAACAACGGACCGACCGGCGACCTGTACGTGCGGGTGCACGTCAACCCGCACCCCGTCTTCGGCCGCTCCGGCAACGACCTGACCCTCACCGCACCGGTCACCTTCCCCGAACTGGCCCTGGGCACCACGTTGACCGTGCCCACCCTGGACGGCAAGGTGACCTTGAGGGTCCCCGCGGGCACGGCCAGCGGCCGGGTGCTGCGGGCCAAGGGCAAGGGCATCGCCAAGCGCGACGGCCAGGTCGGCGACCTGCTGATCACGCTCCAGGTGGCCGTGCCGAACAACATGGACGCCGCGGCACGCGAGGCGTTGGAGAAGTACGCGGCGGCAACCGCCCACCACGACCCGCGCGCCGAACTCAACGCCCTGGTGGAGAAGAGGTAGGTGTGAGCTTCCCGTTCCCGCCCGGCACCGACGAGGACACCCCGTTCTTCGTGATCTCCGTGGCGGCCCAACTGTCGGGTCTGCACGCGCAGACCCTGCGGTCGTACGACCGGATGGGGCTGGTGTCGCCGGGACGCACGTCCGGGGGCGGGCGCCGGTACTCGATGCGCGACATCGTGCTGCTGCGCGAGGTGCAGCGGTTGTCGCAGGAAGAAGGCGTCAACCTCGCGGGGATCAAGCGGATCATCGAGCTGGAGAACGAGGTGGGCGCCCTGCGCGCCCGGGTGCAGCAGCTGACCGAGGAACTGGCCTCCGCCATGGCGGCGGCCGAGCAGGCGGCGGCGTCGGTGCACGCCTCGTACCGCCGCGACCTGGTGCCGGTGCGGCACGAGACCGCGTTGGTGGTGTGGAAGCCGGGCCCCAAGCGCTGACCCTCCCGGTCACACGATGGGGTGACCGATGTACGGAAACACTGTTACCGAGCATCGGTTGCACATGAGGAACCCCGCGACCACCACCGCACCACCCACACACCCCCCGACGGCCCGGCCCGCACCCACCCGCCGGGCCCGCCGCGTAGCCCCACGGGACCCCGCACACCCCCACGCCGCGGGCACCCATGCCACCCCCACAACCCCCCCACCAGTCAAGAAAACACAACAAACCC
>NZ_JBHWIE010000253.1:5684-10246 GCF_042732085.1 Actinosynnema sp. NPDC059797 | reverse complement strand
GGTCCGAAGCAACCACCACCGCCCGGTGCTCAAGAGCGGCGCGATCAGTCACCAACGAAAAAGCAAGATCCGCCAACCCCACATCCGGCCGCTCCGCCACGTGCGACCGCAACCGGGCAGCCTGACCACCCAACGCACCCGACCCACGAGCCGACAGCACGAACGGCAACGCCGCGGGTGACGGCTCGGAGTTCGCCTCACCGGTCCCGGGTTCCCCGCCCGAGGCGGTCGGGTCGGGCGGCGCTTCGCCGACGACCAGGTGGCAGTTCGTGCCGCCCATCCCGAAGGAGCTGACGCCGGCGATCAACGGGCGGTCGGGCGCCGCCCAGGGACCGAGGTCCTGCTGAACCCGGAGGTTGAGCCGGTCCAGCGCGATGTCCGGGTTCGCCCGCTCGAAGTTGAGGCTGGCGGGGAGTTCGCGGTGGCGGATCGCCATCGCCACCTTGATCAGGCCGGCGATCCCCGCCGCCGCGCCCGGGTGCCCCACGTTCGTCTTGACCGACCCGACGGGCAGCGGTTGCGTGCGCGGGCGGGCGGAGCCCACGACAGCGCCGAGGGCGGACGCCTCCACGGGGTCGCCGGCGGGCGTCCCCGTGCCGTGCAGCTCCACGTACTGGAGTTGCGCGGCGCTGATCCCGGCGCGCTCGTGGGCCCGTCGCAGGACGTCTCGTTGTGCGGCCTCGTTGGGCTGGGTCAGGGCGCGGCCGTTGCCGCCGTGGTTCACCGCGCTCCCGAGGATCACGCAGTGCACGGTGTCGCCATCGGCGAGGGCGCTGTCGAGCCTCTTGAGCACCACCAGGCCGCCGCCTTCGCCCGGCACGTAGCCGTTCGCGCGAGCGTCGAAGGTGTAGCAGCGGCCGTCGGGTGACAGCGGCCCCCAGCGGTCCGCGATGTCCAGGGACTCCGGCAGCAGGTTGAGCTGCACGCCGCCCGCGACGGCGAGGTCCGACTCACCGGTGAGCAGGCTCTGGCAGGCCAGGTGGACGGCGACCAGCGAGGACGATTGACCGCTGTCGACGGTCACGCTGGGCCCGCGCACGTCCAGGAAGTGGGAGAGCCGGTTGGCGATGACCGCGCGCTCGATACCGGGGTAGGTGTGCTGCGACGCCGCGGCGGGACCGTTCCGGTGCGCGAGGTGGGCGTAGTCGTGGGCGAAGGCGCCGACGAAGACACCGAGTCGGCCGCCGCGGACGCCGTCCGGCGCGATCCCCGCGTCCTCCAGCGCCTCCCACCCCAGCTCCAGCACGAGCCTCTGCTGCGGGTCGGCGGACGCCGCCTCCCGGGTGGACATGCCGAAGAACCCGGCGTCGAACTCGTCGACGGCGTCGAGGTACCCACCCCACGGGGGCGCGACCGCTCTGCCCGGGGCACCACGTCCGGGCGGGGCGGCGGTGATCGCGTGACGCCCCGCGGCCAGGAGCCGCCACAGTTGCCGAGGCCCGTCGGCACCGGGGAAACGGCACGCCATGCCGACCACCGCGATTTCGCCACTTCGGGCACGGAAATCCACCTGGGTCGTCCCTTCCACGGGCCTGATCAACGCCTCGTACCGGATTCGCGCACCACGCGTTCGGGCGCGCTCACGCGAAGAACGTGATCGATCGACTTTCTCGGGAGTGGAGCTGGAGAATGGCGCGAGCGCAGCCGTCCACCTTCATCGGGATCGCGGGAAGTCCCACCTGGTCGCGGATTCCCATTCGGCGATGCCCGCCCAGCCGTAGACCCGGTCGGGGGTCAACCGGAACACCGGCGCGCTCTGGCCGAATTGCGTGTGGACCCGATCCTCGCTCACCGTGAGCTTCCAGTCGTACTTCACCTGCACGGCTTCGGTGAGCACGCTGATGTCGTCGACCCCGAGCACCCGGGAGCAGGTGCCCTCGATCATCACCACGTCCTCGCCGACCTGCAGGTTCACCGAGGCACGCGGGTTGACCTCCAGGAATCGGCCGCAGCGGTTCTGGCTCGAGAACAGGAACACGTCCTGCTTCCAGACGCCCCACAACGGCCTGCTGTGCGGCACACCGCCCGGACTGGTGGTGACCAGCCAGTACGTGTGCGCGGATTCGAGCAGGTTCTCCGCCCAGCTCCACGGTTTCGCCGGTCCCGGCGCGGTCTGGTTGAAGATGAATGCCGACGTCCCCGTCGGGTCCTGCGCGTTCTTCAACACCTCGGCAGTCATGTCGCCGTCCCTTCGCTCGTCCGCTGCGGGCGACCAGCGAGACGCACCCGTCTGGGTTTCGCGGTCAATGCTCGCAGCGCGGCTGCGACACCGACACCCCACAAGGATTGCGCGACCGAACTCGTCTTACCGGTACGACGACTAGGGGAGTTAGGGGGTCCCCGTGCCGACGCCGTCGGACCATGGTTGGTCCTGCGGCCGCCCAGGGGCAGTCTTGATCGTGGCCCCGCCCGAGCCTCCTTCCGGCGCGGTTCGCCGTGCTGCCGGCCTCACCAGACGCCCGCCACGTGTCCAGGGCACATCGAGTCCGGGGTACGCGACCACTCCGGGGTCCTCCGGACCGCTGGAACAGACAGAGACGGACGGGGTTTCTTCCGTGGAGAACGAGGACAAGCTTCGCCAGTACCTCAAGATGGTCACGAGCGACCTGTACCAGGCTCGCAAGAGGATCACCGAGATGGAGGCCCACGACACCGAGCCGATCGCGATCGTCTCGATGGCCTGCCGCCTGCCCGGCGACGTGTGGTCACCGGAGGACCTCTGGGAGCTGGTCGCCAGTGGGACCGACGCGATCGGCGACGCGCCGACCGACCGGGGCTGGGACATGGACAGCATCTACGACCCGGAGCCCGGCAAGCCCGGCAAGACGTACTCCCGCGAGGGCGGCTTCATGGCCGGCCTGGCCGACTTCGACGCGGGTTTCTTCGGCATCTCCCCGCGCGAAGCCCTCGCCATGGACCCGCAGCAGCGGATCGTCCTCGAAGCCGCCTGGGAGTCGTTCGAACGCGCCGGCATCGACCCGGAGGCCCTGCGCGGCACCAGGACGGGCGTGTTCATCGGCTCGAACACCCACGACTACGTGCCGTTGACCGTCACCGCGCCCCGCGAGGTCGACGGCTACCTGCTGCTGGGCAACGCGCCCAGCGTGCTCTCCGGTCGCGTCGCTTACACGTTCGGCTTCGAGGGCCCCGCGGTCACCGTGGACACCGCCTGTTCCTCTTCGCTGGTCGCGATGCACTACGCCATCCGGGCACTGCGCCGCGGCGAGTCCACCATGGCCCTGGTCGGCGGCGTCGCGTCGATGTGCTCGCCACTCGTCATGGTGGACTTCGCCCGGCAGCGCGGGCTCGCGCCCAACGGCCGGTGCAAGGCGTACGCGGACACCGCGGACGGCACCGGCTGGTCGGAGGGCGTCGGCCTGGTCCTGCTCGAACGGCTCTCCGACGCGCGCGCCAACGGCCACCCGGTGCTCGCCGTCATCCGCGGTTCGGCGATCAACCAGGACGGGGCCTCCAACGGCCTGACCGCCCCCAACGGCCCCGCCCAACAGCGGGTCATCCAGGAGGCGCTGGCCGACGGCCAGGTCCCGATGGAGCAGGTGGACCTGGTCGAGGGGCACGGCACCGGCACCCGGCTGGGCGACCCGATCGAGGCACAGGCCCTGCTCGCCACCTACGGCCGCAAGAAGCAGGACGGCGAGCCGCTGTGGCTGGGCTCGCTCAAGTCGAACGTGGGCCACACCCAGGCGGCCGCGGGCGTCGCCGGCGTGATCAAGGCCGTGATGGCCATCCGCAACGGCGTCCTCCCCAAGACGCTGCACGTGGACGAGCCGACGCGCGAGGTGGACTGGTCGGCCGGCGGGGTCGGGGTGCTGACCGAGAACCGCCCGTGGCCGGAGAACGAGTGGCCGCGCCGGGCAGGTGTGTCGTCGTTCGGCATGAGCGGCACCAACGCGCACGTCATCCTGGAGGAGGCGCCCGCGCCGGAAGCGGTCGAGGCCGAGCCGGTGAGCGCGCGGCCGACCTCCTTGCCCTTCCTGCTCTCCGGCCGCACACCGCGGGCCCTGGCCGGCCAGGCGGCGCGGCTCCGCGACTGGCTCGCCCGCGAGGACGTCGCCCTGCTCGACGTCGCGAAGTCGCTCGCGCTGCACCGCGTGGCGTTCGAGCACCGCGCCGCCGTGGTCGCGGGCGACAAGGAGGAACTGCTCGCCCAGCTCGACCTGCTGGCCGGTGGCGGCAGCGGCGCCACGGCGGTCGTCGGCACCGAGCACCGCGGTCTCACCGCGGTGATGTTCCCCGGCCACGGCCCGCAGCGCGTCGGCATGGGCGCCCAGCTCGCGGCCGCGTTCCCCGTCTTCGCCGCGGCGTACTCGGAGGTGCTGGGGTTGCTCGACCCCGAGCTGCCGCGGGTCATCGCCGAGGGCGGCCCGGTGTTGGACCGGCCCGAGTACGCGCACCCCGCGCTGTTCGCGGTCGAGGTGGCGCTCTACCGCCTGGTCGAGTCGTGGGGGCGGGGGCGCCACTAACTCGGCGGGGCGTCGAGGGGGGGGAAGGCGGCGGGGGCCGGGGCCGGGGGGCGGTCGCTGCGGGACGCGGGCACCAAG
>NZ_JBHWIE010000253.1:0-5674 GCF_042732085.1 Actinosynnema sp. NPDC059797 | reverse complement strand
GTATAAGAGACAGCTACCGCCTGGTCGAGTCGTGGGGCCTGCGGCCCGACTACCTGCTCGGCCAGTCCTGCGGGGACATCGCGGCGGCGCACGTCGCGGGCGTGCTGTCGCTCCGGGACGCGGCCACCATGGTCACCGCCCGGGCACAGCTGATCCAGACCACGACCGCCGGCGTGATGGCCACCGTCGCGGCGGGCGCCGACGTGGTGGAGCCGGTCATCGCCGACATCGAGGGCGTGTCGCTCTCCGGTGTCAACAGCCCGAGCGCGGTCACCATCTCGGGGCTGGAGGGCCCGGTCGCGGCGGCGGTGGCGCGCCTGACCGAACTCGGCCACGCGTGCCGCGCGGTCCGGGTCGACCGCGCGGGCCACTCGGTCACGATGGAGCCGATCCAGGACCGGTTCCGGGCCGTGGTGGAGACCCTGACCTATTCGGCCCCGACCATCCCGATGGTGGTGCCCGCCGAGGTGCTGCGCACCCCCGAGTTCTGGGTCCGGCAGATGCGCGACGTGGTGGACCTCGCCGGCGGCGTGGCCCGGCTGCGCGAGCTCGGCGTCACCCGGTTCGTCGAACTGTCGCCCGCCGCGTCGATGACCGGCCACGTGCGCGAGTGCCACGGCGACGAGCCGGTGGTGGTCGTGCCGGCCCTGCGCGGCCGGCGCGACGAGGTGGAGGGCATCGCGACGGCGATGGCCACCCTGCACAACGCCGGCGTCGAGGTGGACTGGGCGGCCTTCTTCGCCGGCACCGGCGCGCACCGCGTCGACCTGCCCACCTACGCGTTCGAGCACGAGCGCTTCTGGCTCGAGACCAGCCACGTCGGGGGGCACGACCTCGGCTCGATCGGCCTGCGCCCGGTGGACGCCCCGCTCCTGGGCGCCGGCGTCTCGCTCGCCAACGACGGCGGCTTCCTGTGCACCGGCCGGCTGTCGCTCTCCACCCAGCCCTGGCTCGCCGACCACGCCCTGTTCGACCGCGTCCTGCTGCCCGGCACCGCGTTCGTCGAGTTCGCGCTGCGCGCGGCGGACCAGGTCGGCTGCGAGCTGGTCGAGGACCTGACCATCGAGGCCCCGCTGCTGCTGGGACGAGGCGGCGTGGCGCTGCAGATCGTGGTCGGCGAGCCGGAGGGGCCCACCGGCCGGCGGTCGATCACCATCTGGTCGCAGCGGCAGGACCCGGACTCGCCCGACCTCGACGCGGCCTGGACCCGGCACGCCGGCGGCTTCGTCTCACCGACCGCCGGTGCGAGGCGTGACGACCCCGAGATGGCCGAGTGGCCACCCGCCGGTGTCGAGGAGGTCGGGCTCGACGACCTCTACGAGACCTTCGCCGCGGCCGGGTACGGCTACGGGCCGGTGTTCCGCGGCCTGAAGGCCGCCTGGCTGCGGGACGGGGAGGTCTTCGCCGAGGTGGCCCTGCCCGAGCACGTGGCCGACGCCGGCGCGTACGGCGTGCACCCCGCCCTGCTGGACGCCGCCCTGCACGCGATCGCGGTCACCGGCACCAACCGGGGCGTCGTCCCGTTCGCGTGGGAGGGCGTCCGGCTGCACGCCGTCGGCGCCTCCGCGCTGCGCGTGCGGCTGACCCCCGTGGGGACGGACGCGGTGGCGCTGCTGGCCGCCGACGGTACCGGCCGCACGGTGCTGTCCGTCGACTCGCTGACCTTGCGGTCCGCCACCGCGGAGCAGGTCGCCGAGGGCGCGCCGCGGGCCCACGACTCCCTCTACGAGGTCGAGTGGGTCCCGGCGGGCGAGGTCGAGGTCTCGTCGCCCACCGGTTGGGCGAACCTGGGCGGCGGAGCGCCCGCGACGGGCACGGCGCACGACGGCTTCCCCGCGCTGCGCGCCGCCCTCGACGCCGGGGCCGAGCCGCCCTCCGTGGTGCTGGCCGCCCCCGTGCACGACCTCGGTCGCGACACCGCCGAGGAGGTGCGCTCGGGCGTCGACCAGGCGCTCGACCTGGTGCGCCACTGGCTGGCCGACGAACGGCTGGCCGGCTCGCGGCTGGTCCTGGTCACCCGCGGCGCGCTGGCCACGTACGACGGCGAGCGCGTCCACGACCTGGTCGGCGCGGCCCTGCACGGCCTGTTCCGCTCGGCGCGCGCCGAGAACCCGGGCCGGTTCGCCCAGGTCGACCTCGCGCCCGGCGAGCCCGACGAGGCCGTGGTGTCGGCGCTGGACGCCGGGGAGGACGAGGTCGCCGTGCGCGCCGGCGCGGTCCTGGTGCCGCGCCTGGTCAAGGTGTCCCCGTCGACGACCCTCGCCGTGCCGGAGGGGTCGACCGCGTGGCGCCTGTCCGCACCCCGCCCCGGCACCCTGGACGGGCTCGCCCTGGTCGAGTCGCCGGAGGCGGTCGCGCCCCTGGCCGAGGGCTGGGTGCGGGTGGCCGTCCGAGCCGCCGGCATGAACTTCCGGGACGTCATGTCCACCCTCGGCCTCGTCCGCGGTCAGGAGGTGCTCGGCGGCGAGGGGGCCGGCGTGGTGACCGAGGTCGGCCCGGGGGTCACCGGCCTCAAGCCCGGCGACCGGGTGATGGGCCTGTTCTACGGGCCGTTCGGGCCGCTGGCCGTGGCCGACCACCGGATGGTGGTGCCGATCCCGGACGGGTGGTCGTACCTGGAGGCCTCGACCGTCCCGATCACCTACCTGACCGCGTACTTCGGGCTCGTCGACGTGGCGGACCTGCGACCCGGGGAGTCCGTGCTCGTCCACGCCGCCGCCGGCGGCGTCGGCATCGCGGCCGTGCAGCTGGCCACCCACCTGGGCGCGGAGGTCTTCGCCACCGCCAGCCCCGCCAAGTGGCCGGCCGTCCACGAGCTGGGCATCCCCCGCGACCGCATCTCGAACTCCCGCACCGCGCAGTTCGAACCCGACCTGCTCGCCGCCACCGACGGCCGTGGCGTCGACGTGGTCCTCAACTCGCTCACCAACGAGCTCGTGGACGCCTCGCTGCGGCTGCTGCCGCGCGGCGGCCGGTTCGTCGAGATGGGCAAGACCGACATCCGCGACGCCGACCGGGTGGCCGACGCGTTCCCCGGTGTGCGGTACCAGGCCTACGACCTGCTCGCGGTGGCGCCCGAACGGGTGCGCGAGATGCTGGTCGAGGTGCTGGACCTGTTCGACCGCGGCGTCCTGACCCTGCCCCCGATCACCACCTGGGACGTCCGCCGGGCTCCGGGCGCGTTCCGCTTCCTCAGCCAGGCCCGGCAGGTCGGCAAGCTCGCCCTCACCGTCCCGGTCCCCCACGACCCGGCGGGGACCGTGCTGCTGACCGGCGCCTCCGGCACGCTGGGCGGCCTGGTCGCCCGGCACCTGGTCGCCGAGCACGGCGTCCGCAACCTGGTGCTGGCGAGCCGGCGCGGCCCGGACGCACCCGGAGCCGCCGAGTTCGCCACCGAGCTGACCGGGCTCGGCGCCTCGGTGACGACCGTCGCCTGCGACGTCTCCGACCGCGCGTCGCTGCTCGGGGTGCTGGCCGCGATCCCCGCCGAACACCCGCTGACCGCGGTCGTGCACGTCGCGGGCGCCAGCGACGACGGCCTCGTCGGCTCGCTGACGACCGAGCAGGTCGACAAGGTGTTGCGCCCCAAGGTGGACGCCGGTTGGCTCCTCCACGAGCTGACCCGGGACCTCGACCTCTCCGCCTTCGTGCTGTTCTCCTCCGCCGTCGGGGCGTTCGGCGCGCCGGGCCAGGCCAATTACGCCGCCGCCAACGCGTTCCTGGACGCCCTCGCCCGGCACCGCCGCGCGTCGGGGCTGCCCGCCGTCTCGCTCGACTGGGGCCTCTGGGCCACCGTGAGCCGGATGTCGGCCTCCCTCCAGGAGGCCGACTGGGAACGGATGGCACGCGGCGGCGTCAAGGCGATGTCCGACGAGGAGGGCCTGGCCCTCTTCGACGCGGCCCTCACCGTCGGCGCCCCGGTGGTGCTGCCGGTCCGGCTCGACCTGGCCGCGTTCCGCGGCGAGGTGCCGCCCCTGCTGCGCAACCAGGTCCCCGGGCGGGTGCGACGCGCCGTCGTCGCGAGCGGCGGCGACGCCGGTTCGTGGACCCGCCGCCTGCTCGCCATGCCGCCGGCCGCCCGGCAGCGGGTCGTGCTGGACGCCGTCACCGCCGAGACCGCGGCCGTGCTCGGGCACGCGTCGGCGTCGAACCTCTCGCCGGAGCGGAACTTCAAGGACGTCGGCTTCGACTCGCTGGCCTCGGTCGAGCTGCGGAACCGGATCACCGCGCTGACCGGCCTGCGGCTGCCGGCCACGGTGGTCTTCGACCACCCGAACCCGGCTTCGCTGGCCGAGTACGTGCTCGGCGAGGTGGTCGGCGCCGGCTCCCCCGCGCCGGCCGCACCGAGGACCGCCACGGCCGGCGCCGGCGACGACCCGATCGCCATCGTCGGCATGGCCTGCCGCTACGGCGGCGGGGTCGACTCGCCGGAGGCGCTGTGGGCGATGGTCGAGGAGGGCCGGGACGCCGCCGCGGAGTTCCCGTCCGACCGCGGCTGGAACCTGGCCGAGCTGTTCGACCCCGAGCCCGGCCGCCCGGGCACGACCAACGCCAGGGCGGCCGGCTTCCTGCCCGGCGCGACCGCGTTCGACCCCGAGTTCTTCGGCATCTCACCGCGCGAGGCCACCGCGATGGACCCGCAGCAGCGCCTGCTGCTCGAATCGGCGTGGGAGGCGTTCGAGCGCGCCGGCATCGACCCGACGGCGCTGCGCGGCACGAAGTCCGGCGTGTTCGTCGGCCTGAGCGCCAACGACTACGGCAACCTGCTCGCGCGCGGGTCGCGCGGTCTGGAGGGCCACCTGCTGACCGGCACGGCGCCCAGCGTGGCCTCGGGCCGCATCGCCTACGAGTTCGGCCTCGAAGGACCCGCGTTGACGGTCGACACCGCCTGCTCGTCCTCGCTGACCACGGTGCACATGGCGGCCCAGGCGCTGCGGACCGGTGAGTGCGACCTCGCGCTGGCCGGCGGCGTGGCCGTGATGTCCACACCGGTGGTGTTCCAGGAGTTCGCGCTCCAGGGCGGCCTCTCCCCGGACGGCCGCTGCCGGGCGTTCGGCGCGGGCGCGGACGGCACCGGCTGGGCCGAGGGCGTCGGGCTGCTCGTGCTGGAGCGCCTGTCGGACGCCCGCCGCAACGGCCACCGGGTCCTCGCGGTGGTCAAGGGCTCCGCGGTGAACCAGGACGGCGCCTCCAACGGGCTGACCGCGCCCAACGGCCGCTCGCAGCAGCGGGTGATCCGGGAGGCGCTGGCCAACGCCGGCGTCTCGGCCGCCGACGTGGACCTCGTGGAGGGGCACGGCACCGGCACCAGGCTCGGCGACCCGATCGAGGTGCAGGCGCTGCTGGCGACGTACGGGCGGGAGCACACCGGGGAGAGCCCGCTCTGGCTCGGCTCCCTCAAGTCGAACCTGGGTCACGCGCAGGCGGCGGCCGGCGTGGCCGGGGTGATCAAGGTGGTCCAGGCGCTTCGCCACGGCGTGCTGCCCCGGACGTTGAACGCCGACGAGCCCACCCCGCACGCGGACTGGTCGGCCGGCGCGGTGGAGCTGCTGACCGAGGCACGGCCGTGGCCGGAGCGCGACCGGCCCCGGCGCGGTGCCGTCTCCGCCTTCGGGATCAGCGGCACCAACGTGCACGTGGTGCTGGAGCAGGCGCCGGAGCCGGAGCAGCCGCC
>NZ_JBHWIE010000252.1:0-10394 GCF_042732085.1 Actinosynnema sp. NPDC059797 | reverse complement strand
GAGCAGCAGGCCCGCGTCGATCAGCGGCGCGGCCATCGAGGGCGTGGTGTCCACGACGTCGATGCGGTCGCGCGCGTAGGCGGCCAGGAGGGCGTCGGCGTCGCGGGCCAGGTCGGCGTCGTAGACGTGCAGCTCGTGGCCGCACAGCAGCCACAGGAGCTGGTCGAGCGCGGAGTCGAAGGCGAACGAGTAGGTGTGCGCGACGCGCAGCCGCCGCCCGGCGGCCGCCGCGGTCTCCGCGACGGTGGTGGAGCGGTGGTGGTGCACGAGCGCGGTCAGGCCGCCGACGCGCCCCAGCACGCCCTTGGGCCGCCCGGTCGAGCCGGAGGTGTGGATGACGTAGGCGAGCCGGTCGGGGTGGCGGTCCACATCGGACAGCGGTTCGCCGCTCAGCGAAGCCAGTTCGGCCTCGGTCTCCGGCGAGTCGAGCCGGACGGTCCGCTGTGGACCGATGTCGGCGGTGGCCTCGACGGCCAGCACGAGCGCCGCGCCCGCGTCGGCCACGAGTTCCCGCAGCCGCTCGGCCGGGTGCTCGACGTCCAGCGGCTGGAACGCGGCGCCGGCGTCCAGCACGGCCAGCAGCGCCACCACGAGGTCGGCGGAGCGGGGCAGCGCGAGCGCCACCACGTCGTCCGCGCCGATGCCGCGCGCCCGCAGCAGCCGGGCCAGCCGGTGCACCCGGTCGACCAGCTCGGCGGAGGTCAGCCGGTCGTCGCCGGCCACCAGCGCGGTCGCGGCCGGGTCGAGGTCGGCCAGCAGGGCGGGCACGTCGCGCGGCGCGCCGGGCAGCGCGGCGGGCGACCACTCGGCGAGCAGCCGGGCCCGGTCGGCGTCCCCGACCAGGTCGATCCGGCCGACCGGCGGGTTCCCGGGGTCGGTGAGGCCGGCGAGCAGGCGGCGCAGCGCGGTCAGCTTGCCCTCCACGCCCGCCCGGTCGTGGGTGCGGGCGTCGACCTCGAAGCCCAGCAGCAGGCCGCCGTCGTGCGTCGGCAGCACGCTCAGCCCCATGTCCTCGGGCGGGCCGCCCGCGACGTTGCGCATGACGCCGGTCGCGCCCGCGAAGTCGATGGCCAGGTCGAACGCCTTGAGGTTGATCCCCCGGCCGTGCAGCAGCGCGCCCGCGCCGGGCACGGCCAGGTCGCGCGGCAGGTCCTCGCCCCGGTAGCGCTGGTGGGCGCGCATCTCGCGCATCACCGCCGCCACCCGCCGGCTCAGCTCGCCCAACCGGTCGTCGCCGCGCACCCCGACCCGCAGCGGCAGCACGTTGACGGCCATCGCGGGCGTGCGCAGCGCGACACCCGTGCGGCACATCAGCGGCAGCGCGAACACCACGTCGGCGCGGCCCAGCACCCGGTGCAGGAACGCGGCGTAGCAGGCGATCAGCGCCTCGCCCCAGGTGACGCCCTCGCGCTCGGCGGCGGCGCGCAGCCGCTCGAACTCGTCGGGCCCGACGACGGCGCGGGCGGTCAGCGTGCCGGCCGCCGCTCCCCCGTCCGGCGCGGGCGCGGCGGTGTCGTCCAGGTCGGGCAGGGGCGTGAACCGGTCGACCCAGTAGCGCCGGTCGCGCTCGGCCCGTTCGCCGCCCCGGTAGTCGAGGTCGGCCGCGACCAGGTCGGCGAACCGGCCGAAGGTCGACGGCGGCGGCTCCTCGCCCGCGACCAGGGCGGTGTAGCGGGCGGCCGTGCGGCGGGCGAGCATGGCCGCGGTGTAGCCGTCGAACACCAGGTGGTGGCCCAGCTGCGTGTACCAGACCTCGCGGTCGGACAGGCGGATCACGGTGTGCGAGAACAGGTCCCGGTCCACCATGCCCCGGCACGCCTCGGCCACGCGCTCCCGCTCGGCCGCCACGAACGCGTGCGCGGCGGCCTCCGGGTCGGCCTCGCCGCCCAGGTCCACGACCGGCGGCAGCGGCACCGGGTCGTCCGACACGACCTGGCGCGGCCCGTCCGGCGTGTCGAACACCCGCAGCCGCAGGCTCTCGGCCTCCTCGGTGGTGGCGCGGATCGCCTCGGCGAGCAGCCCGGTGTCGACGGGTCCGGCGCCGCGCACCTCGATGACGTCGCCGACCACGTAGTAGCGCGAGTCCGGTTCCAGCCGCTGGGCGTGCCAGATGCCGAGCTGGGCGCCGGTCAGGTCGAGGACCGGGTTCGCCGCGGCCGGGACGGGGTGGACGGGTGCGGTGGTCAACTGGGGCTCCTGGGATCTTCTACAGCGCCGGCACGACCATGGGCGTGCCCGTGACGGGGTCGGGGACGACGACGCTGGGCAGGTCGAAGACCTCCTTCAGCAGCGCGGCGTCCACCACGTCGGCCGGTGCGCCCTCGGCGACGACCCGACCCTCCTTCATGGCGACCAGGTGGTCGGCATAGCGGCACGCCTGGTTGATGTCGTGCAGCACGGCGATGACGGTGCGGCCCTCGTCGCGCAGCCGGGCCAGCAGGGTCAGCAGCTGGTACTGGTGGGTGATGTCGAGGAACGACGTCGGCTCGTCCAGCAGCAGGTGCGGCGTCTCCTGGGCGAGCACCATCGCCACCCAGACGCGCTGCCGCTGCCCGCCGGACAGCTCCTGCACGGGCCGGTCGGCCAGGTCCTCGACGCCGGCGAGGACCATCGCCTCGGCCACGGCGGCCTGGTCGTGCTCCGACCACGTGGACAGCAGCGACTGGTGCGGGAACCGGCCGCGGGCGACGAGCTGCCGCACCCGGATGTCCTCGGGCGCCACCGGGTCCTGCGGCAGGAAGCCCAGGACCCGGGCCAGCGCCTTGGTCGGGTACGTCCCGACCTCCCGGTCGTCGAGCAGCACCGCGCCCTCGGCGGGGCGCAGCAGCCGGACGAGCGAGCGCAGCAGCGTGGACTTGCCGCAGGCGTTGGGCCCGACGATGGCGGTGAAGGCGCCGTCGGGGATGTCGAGGCTCAGCCGCGTCGACACCACCCGGTCGCCGTAGCGCAGGGTCAGGTCCCTCGCGGTCAGGCGAACGGTCACGTGCGCCGCACCTCCTTCGTGAGCAGCCAGATGAGGTAGCAGCCGCCGATGGCGGTGCTCACCACGCCGACGGGCAGCGGGACGGGCGCCAGCAGCATCTGCGCGAGCAGGTCGGCGCCCTGGAGCAGCACCGCGCCGGTCAGCGCGGCGGGCAGCAGCGGGATGCCGGGCGAGCGGGCCAGCCGGCGGCCGATCTGCGGCGCGGCCAGCGCGATGAACGCGATCGGGCCCGCCACGGCGGTGACGGTGGCCGTGCAGCCCACGCCGATCAGCACCATCTGGAGGCGCAGCCGCTCCAGGCCGACGCCGGTGGTCACCGCGACCGCGTCGCCCAGCGACGCCTGGTGCACCGCCTGGGAGCGCAGCACCAGCAGCACCAGCAGCACGGCGATGATCGTGAACGGGATGCGCAGGTCGGCCCAGTCGACGCCGTTGAGGGAGCCCGCGCTCCACCCCACGGCGGCGATGGCGACCTCCAGCTCGGCGCGCAGCACGATCCACGAGTTGACGGCGGTGAGCGTGGCGTTGACCGCGATGCCGATCACCACCAGCCGCAGGCCGGACAGCCCGCCGCCCAGCGACAGCAGGTACACGGCCGCCGCGGCGAGCACACCGCCCACCACGGAGCCCGTGGCCAGTTGCGCGGACGTGCCGGACAGCACGGTGATCGCGATGAGCGCGCCGGTGTAGGCGCCCGCGTCGAGGCCGATCACGTCCGGGCTGCCCATGGGGTTGCGGGTCAGGTTCTGGAAGATCGCGCCGGCCACGCCGAGCGCCGCGCCGAACACCAGGCCCGCCAGGACCCGGGGCAGCCGCCACTCGCGGATCACCACGTTCGACCCGCCGCGCGCGCCGCCGAGCGCGTCGAACACCTTGGCGGGGCTCGCCCAGGTCGCGCCGTAGCACAGCCCGAGCAGGCCGAGGCCCGCCATCACCAGCACCAGGACGGCCGCCAGCAGCAGCGTCCGGCGCTCCACGTGCGCCGAGAGCCTCCCCCGGCGCAGGACCAGGGCGCTCACAGCGGCGCCGCCCCGTACCGCCGGACCGCCCAGACCAGCACCGGGCCGCCGAGGAACGCGGTCACGATCGCGACCGGCACCTCGCCGGTGGGCAGCAGGACGCGGGACCCGATGTCCGACACCAGCAGCAGCACCGGGCCGAGCACCGCCGCGTACGCGGTCAGCCACGGCACCGACGCGCCCGCCAGGCGCCGCGCCAGGTGCGGCACCATCAACCCCACGAACAGGATCGGGCCGGCCACCGCCGTCGCCGCGCCGGCCAGCACGGTGATCAGCACCAGCGTCGCCAGCCGCACCCTGGCCACGTTCGCGCCCAGGGCGTGCGCCGTGGTCTCGCCCAGCGCGACGGCGTCGAGCTGCCTGCTCAGCAGCAGCGCGCCGACCAGCGCGAGGGCGATCACCAGCAGCGGCCACCCGGTCGGCGCCTGCTCGCGGCCCGCCAGCGAGCCGACCGACCAGAAGCGGTACTCGTCGAACACGTCCGGCAGGAGCAGGCGCATCCCGAGGGACACGCCCGCCAGCACCGAGCTGAGCGCCACGCCGGTGAGCACCAGGCGCAGCGGCGAGCTGCGGCCCACCGAGTAGACCAGCAGCGCCGCCAGCACCGCGCCCAGCACCGCCACCGACAGCTCGCCGACCGCCGTCGCGGTCACGCCGAGCGCCGAGCCGACGGTGATGGCGAAGGCCGCGCCTGCGGTCACGCCGAGCACGCCCGGTTCGGCCAGCGGGTTGCGGGACAGCACCTGCACCAGCACGCCGGACACGGCGAGCGCGGCGCCCGCGCCGACGGCCAGGACGGCGCGGGGCACCCTGATGTCGCGGACCACGAGGTGGTCGCTGGACCCGTTGGGCTCCAGCAGCGCCCGGACGACCTCGACCGGTGCGATGGCGTGCGCGCCGACGCCGACGCTGAGCACCGCCACCCCGACCAGCAGGACCAGGGCGGCGACCAGCAGCACGACCCGCGCGCCCGACCGCCGGCGCGTCCCCATCACTTCCGCAGCAGCGGCGCGAACGCCTCGTCGGCGGCTTCCAGCGTCTTGAGGGCCGACTTGTAGGTGGCCGCCTCGGTGTAGCGCAGCGGGAACGCCTTGCCCGCCTTCACCGCGGGCAGCTCCTTCCACAGCGGCGAGTCCATGACGTACTTGACCGGCGCCGGGATCGAGCCGTCGGCGGCCACGGAGTAGGTGACCGCGTCGGCCTCGGCGAACGCGGCGGGCAGCTCCTCGATCGAGGGGTACTCGCTGACGTCCTTGGAGCCGCCGCCCTTGACCTTCACCTGGCCGTAGTAGTTGGCGCCCAGGTCCTGGGCGACGTTGGTGCCCCAGGAGCCGTTGAACTCGCGCTGGAAGTTGCCCTTGGCGACCTCGCCGTACGCGCCGACGTGGGCCAGCTTCAGCTGCGGCAGCACGGAGGCGTACTTGTCGGCCAGCTCCTTGGCCTTGGCCTCGTACTCGCCGCGCAGGGCGTCGAACCCGGCCAGCGCGCCGGCCGCGTCGGACTGCTTCTTGGACAGGTCGCGCCACATCGACGGCACCGACGGGCCGATGGCCACGACGGGGGCGATGGCCTCCAGCCGGCCCAGGTCGATGTCGGCCAGCACGGGCTTGGGCACGCCGATGACGATCAGGTCGGGGTCGGCCTGGGCGATGGCCTCGTAGTTGGTCTCCGCCGCCGACTCGCCCGCGACCTTGGGCAGCTCCTCGTACTTCTTGCGGTCCTCCTCGGTCATCAGCGGGATGCCGCGGTTCCAGCTGGAGATCCCGACGAGCGGCGCGTCCGCCTCCAGCAGGGCGGGCACCGCGTAACCGGTGGCCACCACCCGCTTCGGCGAGACCGGGATGGTGATGTCGCCGTTGTCGGCGGTGAACACCCGGGTCTCGGACCCCGTCTGGGCCGCGGGCGCGTCACCCCCGTCTTCGGAGCCGCAGCCGGTGGCCACGGCGAGGGCGACCGCCAGGGCGGCGGCGAGGCGGGGTGATCTGGCGATGGACATGCTCGTTCCTCGGGGATTCGGTGTTCTCGTGGGGGTCAGTGGTGGTGGTCGTGCTCGTGGTCGTCGTCGAAGTCGGCGACGCCGCGCTTCCAGTAGCCGGTGATGTCGTGGTCGGCCTTGGCCAGGCCCAGCTCGTCGCGCACCCAGCGGCGCAGCGGCTTGATCGCGCCCGCCTCGCCCGCGGCCCAGACGTAGACGCGCTCGCCCTCGGGCACCCGCACCGCGCGCACGGCGTCGGCCAGCGCGGTGGTGGAGCCGGCCGGCGCGTCGCCGCGGTGCAGCCAGCGCACCTCGACGTCCTCCGGCGCGGACAGCTCGATCTCCTCGCCCGCGTCGGCGACCTCGATGAACGCCCAGCCCGCCGCGGTGCGCGGCAGCTCCTCCAGCCACCGGGCGAGGGCGGGCAGTGCGGTGATGTCGCCGGCGAGCAGGTAGCGGTCGTAGTTGTGCGGGACGATCAGGCCGCCGGGCGGGCCGGCGACGTGGACCACCGCGCCCGGCTCGACCGCGCGGGCCCAGTCGGAGCCCAGCCCGCCGTCGTGCAGGGCGACGTCGACGTCCAGTTCGCCGGTCGTCGGGTCGTAGCGGCGCACGGTGTACTCGCGCGAGGTCGGCGACGGCTTCGGCCAGCGCAGCATCAGCCCGTTCGGCTCGGGCAGCCGCAGCGTGCCGTCCGGCTCGGGGAACAGCAGCTTGACGTGCTCGTCGGGCGAGTGCGCCTCGAAGCCCTCGGTGCCCGGCCCGCCCAGGGTCACCCGCAGCAGGGCCGACCCGACCATGGCGGTGCGCACCACCTCGACCTCGCGGACCCGGATCGGGTAGCCCACCTTCTCCGGGACGCGGCCCGCGCGGACCTCGGCGATCCGCTCCAGGTGCCGGTCGCGGTGGTCCGGGCGCCCCGCCTCGGTCCGGCTCACGCGCCCGCCACCAGTTCGGTCCAGCGCGCCAGGCGCGGGTCCTCGGCGAGGTCGGCGAACTCCAGGCCGGTCGCGCCCGCCGCGCGCCAGCGCTCGACCAGGCTCATGATCCGCATGGAGTCGAGGCCGAGGTCGAGCAGGTCGGCGTCGGCGTCCAGCTCGGCGGGTTCGATGCCGAGCAGGTCGGCGACGTCGGCGCGGACCCGCTCGGCGGACGGGGTGGTGGTGCTCATCGTGCTGCTCCGGCGGTGACGGGGGTGGACGCCGACAGCGCGGCCAGCGCGTCGGCGGTGGTGGTGACGACGCCGCAGCGCTGGGCGACGTACTCGCAGGCTTGGTCGTGCCGCTCGCGGGAGAAGTCGGCGACGGCGTCGCAGACCAGGAACGGCCGGATGTCGCGCATGAACGCCTCCACGGCCGTGGCCTGGCAGCCGATGTGCGCGTAGACGCCGGTGATCAGGAGCTGGTCGCGCCCGAGGGCGGCCAGGTCCTCGGCGAACTCGCTGCGCTGGAAGGCGCTGTAGCGCCACTTGGTCAGCACGGTGTCGCCCGGCTCCGGCGCCAGGTCGGCCACGATGTCGGCGGCGTGCGGGTCGGCGTCGATGACCCCGCCGATGCCCGCGCCCCAGAACTCGGTGAGCAGGCCCCGGTCGGCGGCCTCCGGCCGGCCCGGCTGCGCGGTGTAGAACACCGGCACGCCGTGCGTGCGCGCGGCGGCGATCAGCGCGGCGATGTTCGCCGTCATCTCGGGGACCGGCGAGCCCTGGTAGGGCGCCAGGAAGTAGCGCTGGGCGTCGTGCACCAGCAGCGCGGCGCGGGCCGCGTCGGGTCGCCAGGCCACCCGGCCGGGCGGCAACTCCGCCGCGGTGGGCATCGGGTAGGGCCGGATCTCCGGCAGGGACATGGTCACCCCTCCTTCGCCAGGGCGGCCAGCGCCGCCCTCAGCTCGCGCTTGCTGGTCTTGCCGACGCCGGTCACCGGGAACGCCTCGACCACCTGGACCAGGTCGGGCACCTTGAACGCGGCGACGCCGCGCTCCCGGACGAAGCGGCGCAGCTCGGGGCCCGTCGGCGCGGCGCCCGCCACCGGCACCACGTAGGCGCAGGTGCGCTCGCCCAGGTACTGGTCGGGCACCGCGACCACGGCGGCGTCGAGCACGTCCGGGTGGGCCATCAGGTGGTTCTCCACCTCTTCGGCGGCCACCTTCTCCCCGCCCCGGTTGATCTGCTCCTTGGCGCGGCCGACCACCTCCAGGTGCCCGGTCGGCGTGCGCCGCACCAGGTCGCCGGTCCGGTAGAAGCCGTCCTCGGTGAACGCCGTCGCGTTGTGCGCGGCGGCCCGGTAGTAGCCGCGGATCGTGTACGGGCCGCGGGTCAGCAGCGCGCCGACCTCGCCCTCGGGCACCACGTCGGTCGAGGCCGCGGCGGGGTCGTCCGGGTCGACCACGCGGATCTCGTCGTCGAGCGAGATCGGCCGGCCCTGGGTGGCCAGCACGACTTCGTCCGGGTCGTCGAGCCGGGTGTAGCAGACCAGGCCCTCGGCCATGCCGAACACCTGCTGCAACCGGCAGCCCAGCGCGGGCCCGATCCGCTCGGCCAGCTCGCGGCCGCACTTGGCGCCGCCGACCAGCAGGACCTCCAGGCTGGACAGGTCGCGGGAGGTGCGGGCGGCGGCCTGCACCCAGGCGGCGGCGAGCGGCGGCACGACACCGGTGATCGTCACGCGTTCGGCCTCGATGAGCCGGAAGGCGGTGTCCGCGTCGGGGCGCGGCGCGAGCACCGTGGCCGCGCCCGCGTGCAGCGCGCCGAGCACACCCGGCGAGCTGAGCGGGTAGTTGTGCGCGACCGGCAGCGCGGCCAGGTACACGCTGTCCGGGCGCAGCGCGCAGATCCGGGCGCTCTCCCGGACGCTGTAGAGGTAGTCGTCGTGGGTGCGCGGGATCAGCTTCGGCAGCCCGGTGCTGCCGCCGGAGAGCTGGAGGAACGCCACGCCCGCCGGGTCGGGGTCGGGCAGCTCGCGCGGCGCGGTGGCGGCCAGGTCGTCGAACTCGCCGGAGCCGACCACGAGCACGTGCCGCACCGAGCGCACGTCGGCGGCGACGGCGCGCGCGGTGGCGGCGTGGTCGTGCCGCTCGTGCTCGCCGACGGTGAGGATCGCGACGGCGCCGCTCTGCCCGGCGAAGTGCCGCAGCTCGCTGTCGCGGTGCGCGGGCAGCGCGAACACCGGCCAGGCGCCGACCCGCCACAGGCCGAACACCACCGGCACGAACTCGGGCACGTTGGGCAGCTGCACCACGACCCGGTCGCCGGCGCGGACGCCCAGCTCCACCAGGCCGGCGGCGATCCGGTGCGCCCGGTCGTCCAGCTCGGCGAAGCTCCAGCGAGTCGTCTCGCCGCCGCGCTCGCCGATCACGGCGGTGCGGTCGGCGTAAGCCTCGGTCAGCGAGGTGAGCAGCGCGCCGAAGGTCTGCCCGCGCCAGTGCCCCGAGGCGCGGTAGCGGGCCGCGACTTGCGGCGGCCAGGGCGTGTGGTCGGGTCCCCCGGTCGACGCGGCGCTCATGCCGTGCCCTCCAGCCCGAGCGCGCGCAGCAGCGTGCGGAACTTCGCGCTGGTCTCGGCCAGCTCCGCGGCCGGGTCCGAGCCGGCGACGATCCCGGCGCCCGCGAACAGCCGCACGGTCCGGTCGCACACCTCCGCGCTGCGGATGGTGACGACCCACTCGCCGTCGCCGTCGAGGTCGGACCAGCCGACCAGGCCGGAGTAGTAGCCGCGGTCCTCGGGCTCCAGCTCGGCGATCGCGGCGCGGGCCCGGCCCACGGGCACCCCGCACACCGCGGGCGTCGGGTGCAGCGCCTCGGCCAGCGCCAGCGCCGAGGAGCCCGGGTCGGTCGGGTCCGCGAGCCGGCCGGTGATCCGGGTGGACAGGTGCCACATGGTCGGCGTCCCGATCACCACCGGCTCGGCGGGCGCGTCCAGGTCGGCGCAGAACCGGCCCAGCACCTCGGCCACCTGCGCCGAGACGTGCGCGTGCTCGGCGCGGTCCTTGGCGGAGGCGAGCAGGGCGGCGACGCGCCTGCGGTTCTCGGCCTCGTCCGCGACGCGCGGCAGCGACCCGGCCAGCGGGTTGGCCACGACCTCGGTGCCGCGCCGGGACACCAGCAGCTCCGGGCTCGCGCCGACGAGGGTGCGCGGCGCGGGGTCGCCCGGCGCGCTCACATCGACGGCGAAGGCGTGCGCGGTCGGGTTGAGCCGCACCAGCCGGGACAGCAGCGCGGGCACGGGGACGGGCTGGTCCGCGGTGACCTCCAGGCACCGGGCCAGGACGACCTTGTCCAGCTCGCCCGCGCCGATCAGCTCCAGCGCGCGGCGGACGCCGGCGGCGTAGACCTCCGGCTCGGGCCTCGGCGTGATCGACCACGTGGCGGAGCCGAGGGGACCCGCCGGACCGCCGCCGTCCGGCGCGCCCGCCCGGCGCACCAC